>NZ_JAJALG010000106.1:0-1142 GCF_020515205.1 Alteromonas sp. McT4-15 | reverse complement strand
AGAGAACAAGCTTTAGGAATGGTGGCCTACAACAGGGAACAAGAAATTGATTACACGAAAGCTTTTTGGTTCTCGCAGACATGTGTAGCGTTAGCTGGTCGAGCGGCCCAGGTAAAACAGTTCGGAGATGAAGGATTAGATACCGGTGCCAGCAGTGATTTGAGGCAGGCCATGTGGTCTGCCTGGAATCCTGTTGCCAAATACGGAATGCATCCCGATAGTTACAACTTAGACACCACAGTGTTACATGAATGGAGCGGAGACGTTTACTTTCAATCTCAGACTGAAAAATTAATCAAAGAGTGGCTGGATGAAGCAACCCTGAAAACTGATCAATTAGTTGACCAATACTGGGAGCAAATAAGCAAGGTTGCACAAGCTTTACTGGAAGAAGAAGTGTTATCAGAAGCGCAATTTAAGTCGTTAATAGAGTAGAACAGTAAAAGTGGAACAAGTTCTATTTTTTGAGGCTTTGATAAACCGATATCCAATCATCAACGCTCACTTTGCTGACCAACTCGCCAATTAAGTTGTAGGGAATGTGTTTGGGGTTTTTAAAACGGATACAACTTTTACCCATATCCAGCTTAGTAGGTACCGCTTCGGCGTAACGGACCCGAAACCAGCTTTCGAGCTCAGGCATTGCATAAATGCCCATATGATAAAAGCCATAATGGCTTTTCTGTGCCGCCAGGTTCATAAAGGGTAATGGCAATTCTGGGTTGCAATGATAACCGGCAGGGAACAGTTGATGGGGCACCACATAGCCAATCATGTTTTAGTTGATGCATTCGCTAAATCTGGCTGGCAGGTTATCCAGTATTGTCTGGCGTAACTGTGATATTACCCGCTGCTTTTCCACGGGTAGGGCGGTAATGTACTGGTCTACCGATGTGTAACTCTGTGCGTCGGACATAGTCGCTCCTGGCTAACTTAGGTTAGATTGCTTAACCACTATGCCTTAAAGGTTGTCCTGATTACCAGCAAGGTGTTGCAGAAATTGGAATGCCTGTCGAGGGCTCATGGTTTCCGGCAGGAACTCAGTCTGGCCCATCTCTTTGAGCAATTTAGTAAACTCGGCACTGCCGCCGGCGTAGCCCATTTTCCACTGTTTGAAAATAGGGGCGGTGATTTCCTCATAG
>NZ_JAJALG010000105.1:0-1193 GCF_020515205.1 Alteromonas sp. McT4-15 | reverse complement strand
TTGTCCACTTCCCCATTAATGAGACAGTGCTGAATTAGAGTTTTCTAATTTTTCTCGGTAAGCTGCCGGAGGCAGGTTACCCAGACTTTCATGTGTTCTTTCTTCGTTATAATCCAGTCGCCAGAACCAGGCCATTTCTCTTACCTGATTGAGGTTTTCAAACAAGTAAGCATCAAGGAACTCTCTGCGGAATGAACCGTTAAAGCGTTCAACAAAGCCATTTTGCTGTGGCTTACCTGGCTGGATATAGACCAGTTCAATATCATTGGTTTCACACCAATCCGTTAGCGTCGCCGAAATTAGCTCTGGGCCATTATCCATACGCAGCTGAGTTGGTAGTCCACGCTCAGCCTTAAGTTGTTCTAACACCCGTACGACACGGCCAGCGGGCAAAGACGTATCGACCTCTATAGCAAGGCACTCCCGCGTGCCTTCGTCCACCACATTCAGTGTTCTGAACCGTTTCCCGCAATATAAGGTGTCATGCATAAAGTCCAACGCCCATTGATGATTAGCCTGATCCAGCACTTCTAATGGCTGGGCTATTCGCTTGGGCAGTACCCGTTTAGTTCTGCGCCTCAGGTTCAATCCCATTTGGCAGTAAACTCGATAGACGCGCTTGTGGTTGAAGGGGAAGCCCTTGAACCTCATTCGGCCAAAACACTTCCAGAAGCCTGCTCGTGGCGACTTTTCCAAAACCGCATTGATGGCATCAATGACAGCAGCATCTACTTTGCGCCAGTCCCTCGCTTGACGATAAAAGGTCGCACGGCCAATACCAACGAACAGACAGGCCTTTACGATACTTAATCCTGCATCGACTAAGATGCTGGCGCATTCTCGTTTCTCTGCTGTCACCAACCCTTTTTTGCGACAAGCTCCTTAATGGCGTTATTTTCTAAGCTGACATCTGCAAACATCTTTTTGAGCTTGGCATTTTCTTCTTCAAGCTCTTTCAATCGTTTGACGTCAGACGCTTCCATGCCGCCGTATTTAGACTTCCAATTATAGTAGGTTGCACTGCTGATACCATGTTGACGGCAGACTTCCTCAACCTTCATACCTGCATCAACTTCTTTTAACACCCCGATGATCTGAGATTCTGTGTAGCGTGATTTTTTCATAGTCGTCTCCTGCATTAATCATTGCAGAAAACTCCAATTAAGTCTGTCTCAGTTTAGGGGAAGTGGACA
>NZ_JAJALG010000104.1:0-1230 GCF_020515205.1 Alteromonas sp. McT4-15 | reverse complement strand
TGAATCGCCACTAATTTCCTAGACGCCTCTCAGTTAGATAAACTAACTGAAAAGAGAGGTGCTTATGAGCGGTAAACGCTACCCTGAAGAATTTAAAATTGAAGCGGTCAAACAAGTCGTTGATCGTGGCCATTCTGTCGCTGATGTTGCCAAGCGACTCGATATCACTACTCACAGCTTGTACGCCTGGGTTAAGAAGTTCGGCCCTGATTCCAAGAAGCATAATGATTTATCTGAGGCTCAGGCTGAGATAAAGCGACTTCAGAAAGAATTAAAACGGGCTACAGAAGAACGGGATATATTAAAAAAAGCCGCGGCGTACTTCGCAAAGCAGTCCGATTGAGGTACGCCTTTATCAAGGATAATAGCAATAGCTGGCCTGTTCGTTGGCTATGTCGGATGCTGGATGTTCATCCCAGCGGATACTATGCCTGGAGCAGTAAGCCTCTGTCGAAACGCGACAAAGCAAACCGTCGTCTAACAGGACTAATTAAGCAATTCTGGCTGGAGTCTGGTGGCGTGTACGGCTACCGCAAAATTCATTCAGATTTACGGGACATCGGTGAACGATGCGGTATTAACCGCGTGTACCGACTCATGGTTCAGGAAGGATTACGAGCTCAGGTTGGCTATCGTCGACCCCGGCATCGAGGCGGAGAAAGTCACGTTGTGGTGCCAAACCGGCTGAACCGGGAGTTTAATCCCGCTGCGCCTGATGAAGCCTGGGTAACGGATATCACGCATGTCCGAACTCACGAAGGCTGGCTGTATCTGGCGGTTGTTGTCGACTTGTTCTCCCGAAAGGTAATCGGCTGGTCAATGCAGCAACGAATAACGAAAGACATTGTTCTCAACGCTCTGTTGATGGCTGTATGGCGTCGAAATCCAAAGCAACAAGTGACGGTGCACTCAGATCAAGGAAGCCAATATACCAGCCATGACTGGCAGGCTTTCCTGAAAGCGAATGGTCTGGAGGGAAGTATGAGCCGACGCGGTAACTGTCATGATAACGCCGTGGCGGAAAGCTTTTTCCAACTGCTGAAGCGAGAGAGAATCAAAAAGAAAATCTACTCAACAAGAGATGATGCCCGTGCTGACATATTCGATTACATCGAAATGTTTTATAACTGCAAACGCAAACATGGTTCCAATAATTTACTGTCACCAGTAGAGTATGAAAAACGCCATGTTCAACGGCTGGGAAGTGTCTAGGCTAATAGTGGCGATTCA
>NZ_JAJALG010000103.1:0-1247 GCF_020515205.1 Alteromonas sp. McT4-15 | reverse complement strand
CTCTGTAGACCACACCAATAAATGGCTGCGGAGGTGGGTTACTACTTATAAGTGTGGCAAATTAGGTAAATATCGTACATTTAATACGGAACAGCCCTGATATGGCCATCAAAAACGAAATTACTATTCTCACGAGAGCAGAACAGGCAAATCTTTATTCCCCACCCATTTTTTCAATCGAAGAACAACGTCTGTACTTTTCTCTGAACGATGCGGAATTGGCAGTTTTTCGGTCAATTCGTCTCAGAGCTCATAGATGTTACTTTGTCGCGATTTTGGGATACTTCAAATCAAAGCCCGTCATCCTAGATATCGCTTACTCGCAGGTTTCTAAGGATTTAATGTTCATCAGTAAAGAGCTGCTTGGCGGCAAGGGGCTCAGACCATTCACTCCCTCACAAAAACAAAAAGATCGACTCTACGCAAAAGTATTAGACCTTGCTGGTTATCACAAATGGGACGAAAGTCAGCACTTCAATTCTCTTTTCGACCACCTTGTTCAGGTGGGCAATGCCTGGCTGGAGCCGCGTTACCTCTTTGATACTGCTATTGAATTCCTAACCAGTCACAGCATTGCTATCCCTAGGTACACCGTACTCCAGAGACTGATAAGCAGAGCGATGCAGCAGGTCAGAAAAGACCTGGCGCACCAACTTAATCAACTCACCAGTCCTGAACTTCACGTCTTTCTGGACAGCATAACAGCCATTGATGACGGACTAAGCCTGAACCAGCTCAGAGGCGGTGCAAAAAGTCTGACCGTACCTGAACTTAAAAAAGAGCTTGCCCTTTATCATCAGTTAGCGCCATGGCGCACGCAAATCAATGGCGTTATCGATGGGCTTAATCTGTCTCTTAAAAATCGACAACACTTCGGTGAGCTCATCAACTATTACGGTAGTAAACTCAAACGATTCAAACGCGCACAGCAGCATCTATGGTTGCTATGTCACCTGACAGAGCGGATACAACTGGCACTGGAACGGTTAACTGATGGGTTCATTTACCATATCCGCAAGCAACAAGAAGCTGCCAACACCTTTGCACAACAAGCAGTGTTCCTGTCCTGGCAGTCAGCCGCGGACAATGTCACGAAAGCGGCAGAGTTACTGCATCTGTTTGTGGATGAGAACATTGATGATAATCAACCCTTCTCAGTAGTCAGACAACAGGCATTGAAGGTCATGAATGACAGGGATATCCAGACCCTCTGCCTTTACCTGAAAAAACAGAAACGGACCGTGGAA
>NZ_JAJALG010000102.1:0-1255 GCF_020515205.1 Alteromonas sp. McT4-15 | reverse complement strand
GCGAAAATTCCAACAAAAATCAGTCTAAAATTTTTGATTTCTGTTTCACTCAAGAATTGAAATTTATTCATGAGTACCTAACTTCCAAATATGGGGCGCAGACACGTGTGCAATAATGGCGAAGCCGCGCACGTGTTTGCGTCCCAGCGAGCGGCAGCGAGTGCCATAATTTGTTTGTTAGTTGCCACGTAAACATGACTCCAAACGCTCTTGCCAATGTGTCCTAACTCTACTTTTAATCCTTGCTCCAGACCAAGCCAAAAGTTTGACTACCTCATCTGTGGAATGATGAAGTGCGACTTCAATGGGTACTACACCATATTTATTCTCAGCATTAACGTCTACTCCATTTTCAATTAAGTATTGAATCAGATTTACATCATCATTGTTGATCGCAGCAATAAGTGCTGAACCATGCATAGGATCTTGGTGATTGATATTGCCGCCTTCAGCAAGTCTCTCTTTTACTAATTCGAGGTTTCTTCCACGAACTGCAAATATAAGTTTTTGATCAATGTTGAATGACATAAAGATATAAATACTAGTGGCTACTAACTTTTAAATAAGGGGCGCAGGCGCGTGGGCTAAAATGCGAAGCAGCCCACGTGTATGCGTCCCAACGAACGAAGTGAGTGACTTAATTTTTTTGTTAGGTGCGTTCAACATACATCCTTGTTTTTCTAGAGTAAGAAACATAACACTGAAAAGCTAAAAACAAATAGAAAATTAAAAGTTCTGCGTATGGTTGTTCATTAAATTGTTTGAAAGTTTGAGATATCTCGACGGTTGAAAATGCAACTAGAAAGATAAGCAGAATAGCTGCAACGAAAATTTGCAGCGCTACAAATATGCGTAGCCCTACAAGTGCGCTGCGAAATCGTCCGCTTATACCAAATACGATCGCAATGAGGATGATAGAGAGATACATGTTTGAAAAGGACATAAGAGACACCAGCGAGTAAGCTGTATAAACAATGACAAGGATTAGTAGAGGTTTAGGCATATCAATCAGAGTCATCATAAATTCCTTTTTAGCACCTAACTTTTAAATAAGGGGCGCAGGCGCGTGGGCTATAATGCGAAGCAGCCCACGTGTCTGCGTCCCAGCGAACGCAGTGAGTGACTTAATTTTTTTGTTATGTGCCATTGCTAAAACTACGACCAGTTAACTTTTTAAACAGCGACTGAACTGAATCTTTACCTGTAACGCCGAAATGAATAAACAAAATACCTACCAAAAAGCCTAATACACTTC
>NZ_JAJALG010000101.1:0-1269 GCF_020515205.1 Alteromonas sp. McT4-15 | reverse complement strand
ATTTTAAATTCTTCAGGGTAGCGTTTACCGCTCATAAGCACCTCTCTTTTCAGTTAGTTTATCTAACTGAGAGGCGTCTAGGAAATTAGTGGCGATTCAGTTGCTTGTTCTCGTGTACCCATTACAGTGCCATTTTTTACCTTTTTTCTATGGTGATGTAATTCGAGCCATACTTCAAATACTAAATCACTTCCATCATACTTATTAATTAGTTGTTAAAGACTTATGAGGCAACTTCGAATAACAAGCTAAGCGAAACGTCTGGCCACTTTTTGTTCGGGATAGCGTACTTCAAACTCCTCATCGTGAAGCCAATCTATTGCCTCCTCGATACTATTAAAATGCCGTAATTCAAATTTGTTACTTTCTGATACCAACATTTTATTTAGCTGATATTCTTTAAGCATATTTCTACTGTAGACATGCGCAGCGCAAGCGAGATTGTTGTTATTACACCAATGCGCCAAGTCTTTGATGATCGGCTCGATTTCAGGTGTGCCCAGTACCCAATTGTCAAGATATACAATGTGTGCCCAACGGTCGTGCAACAGCATAGAGGCGTGTTTGATAAACTCTGAACGGTAGCGAGCTGCCACAGAACCATTCCACAAGCCGGTTACACTGGCACTCAAAACATTATCACTACGCCATATTTCGAAACTGCCCTTCTCTTTCATGGTATGAATCCCCTCCACCGTTTCTGAATAGAAGTATAGTTGAAGATAACCATGCCTGACGGCAAAATATTCTATATCCGTATCTAATTACACCTTTAAAACAAGACGCCAATCACAAACTTTTGCTTCCTCAATGCCAGTAATTCAGTTAGTTTAGTGACATTAGCCGCGGCGAGACCAACATCGTTATACAACCGTTTGTTTTGCCAACTTGCTTAGCCACTTCACATTAATAATAACTATTTGGCAGCACGTTACACCGGACGTTTAAGTGCTTGAGAGTGTTAACAATGCATTTAAGATGTCTGTTGCTTTGTTTAATTTTCGGTTTACTATCGCTACCTGCATATGCGGTTGAGCGAGACCAAGCTATTATCGATTTATCGCAACATAAAGCCCTTGCAGCTGGCAAATACGCCAACTTTTTTCAAGAATCTTCCGCCCCCCTTACCTTACAACAAGCAATCGAACAGTTTGATTCTGCGCCTTTAAAGGGGTTCTAGGGATTTTCCCCTCTAAAAAGACATAATCCTCTGTAGACCACACCAATAAATGGCTGCGGAGGTGGTTTACTTTCAGCTTGGAGCCTAAT
>NZ_JAJALG010000011.1:0-114171 GCF_020515205.1 Alteromonas sp. McT4-15 | reverse complement strand
GAGAGGATAGGTTATATCCACGATGTGTTAAACCCAAACCAAGTAAGTACCCCGCCAAAAAGAAAAATGCCAGTCAGCTTAACTGACTGGCATTAGGCGAAGGCCTCCTTTTTTTGTTTCAGGACTTATCGTCTAGACAAGGCGGAAGTTCACAACGCGACTGGCAAGTGTCCAGTCTTAACCCAAATCACTGTTTCTTCCTCAACGAAGGGGTGGTGTTGACTCATATGAGGGCTGCGAAGCCACGTACCTTGAGGATAGCTACCATGTTCATCTTTAAACGTGCCAGATAGCACAAAGATTTCTTCGCCACCAAAATGTCGGTGAGGTTTGAACACTTCATTCGCAGGCCACTTTACCAACGCTACGCTTTCATGCTCAAACTGATGCAAAGGCATCACCTGCAAACCGCCCTGCCCTTGAAGCCATGGTGTCGTCTTGGTATTGATTCTCACCTCTTCGAGGTCGCGCTTATCAAACTGATTAAGCTTCACCAATATTACGCATCCTTCTTTACTAAAAGGGCTGTGCTTGCTCCCAGGAGGGTTGCGAATATATGTTCCTGCGGGATAGTCGCCATGTTCGTCAGAAAACACGCCTTCAAGCACAAAGATCTCTTCCCCTAACGGGTGGCTGTGTTGTTTGAAACTGGCACCTGCTTCGTACTTTACTACGCTGGTTGTATGGCCTGACTCTCTCGCTTCGCGCTCAAGAGGCTTACGCCAAACCGTACTTGACGGCGACGCCTGCCATGGCTCACTTTGTGTTTCGATAGCGAGTCGTATGTCAAAATTCATGTTTAGCATAAGCTACCTTCTTGTTTATATTACTTCGCTTAGTTTCTACCAGCCATCACGCCGCCATCAACATCGATGATGGCACCAGTCGTCCAACTTGCTTGGTCAGACAATAGAAAAGCAATACTGCTGGCGACATCTTCTGGTGTACCAATACGCCCAATTGGATGAAAAGCGTCAAAAGAAGCAAGTACTTCATCCGTCTCATTTTCTGGAATAAAGGCATTGTAAATGGGTGTTTTTACCACAGCTGGCGAAACAGCGTTAACTCGAATATTGTGCTCAGCGAGCTCCATAGCAAGGTGTTGCGTCATCGCATGTAAACCTGCTTTTGCCATTGAGTACGCGGACGAAGGCGTAGCCTTAACAGCTTGCTTTGCCCACATAGAGCCTACATTAACGATATTGCCGCCACCCGCATTTTGCATAGCAATAGCTACCGCTTGCGTAATGAAAAACACGCTTTTATTAAGCTGATGGTATTGATCATAGTCACTTGGCGTATGTTGCGTAAAGGCGGTAGGATTAAAATAACCAGCTGCATTAACCAAATACTGATACGGTGCGGCTTGCGCTTTTACGTGTGCAATTAACGCTTCCACATCGCTATCTTTATATAAATCAGCGCTCAATGAATCTACAACCACTCGATTATCTTGAACTGCGTCTTTAAGCGTTGCTATTGCACGCTGCAGTTTGTCAGTATTTTTTCCCACTATGGTCACACTCACGCCGCTGCTAACTAAGCTAACAGCCGTTGCTAAACCGATACCACTTGAACCACCTACAATTAAAGCTTTACCACTGAATGAAAACGTCATAATAACTGTCCTTCAATTTGAAAATTCGTGGTAACCTTACGCTTCAGATAAGCCAATGAATAGTAAGTATAATTTGGTACGGTAGGTACTTTTTGGTACATCTTTATGAATACTAAAGAAAAACAAATTGAAAGAAAGTTGCCGCCACAAGATAGCGCGCGCATGGTCGAAACCATTTACGGCTGCAAATGGTCGCTTACGGTGTATCAATTGTTGGCTAATGGCGTCAATCGGCCTGGGGAAATGGTACGCTCGGTTGAAGGGTTAAGTACAAAAGTGCTCAATCAGTGTCTAAAACGCAATCTGGATTTTGGCATTCTTAAAAAACAGGTCTATCACGAATTACCGCCTAGAGTGGAATATGAAGTTACGCCTTTTGGCGAACGTTTTCTATCAGTGCTAGAGCAGATTGAGGCCTTACAAGAAGACCTCACAGGTACTGCCGAGAATTAACTGTCTTTGGCTACTGTCACGCCATTATTGTGGTCTAAGCATTTCAAAGTAGTCTGCTTCACTGATGGTATAGTAGTCACCAGCACCACCTCCGCGCATAACAGGTTCGCCTTTTAGTGTCTTATACACGCCGTTTTCAATCAGCGATTTATCGATATGCACGCCCACTACTTCGCCCATAATAAACCAGCTATTTACGGCTTCTCCTTGTGCATCTTTTAGCTGAACAATGTCAGTTAACTTACATTCCATACTCACAAGGCTCTCTTTTACGCGGGGTACGGATACGACCTTGCTGTTAACTGTTTTTAGCCCAGAAATTGCAAATTCACTTTCCTCTGGTGGTAAGGGCTTGCTTGTTTGGTTCATTGCCTGTGCCAGCGACTTTGACACTAAGTTCCAGCAAAACTCACCTGTCTCTTGCACATTGACTAAAGAGTCTTTTTTTCCACCTACGCAAGAAAAACCAATAATAGGGGGCGTATAATTAAGGGCATTAAAAAAACTGTATGGTGCCAGATTGAGCACGCCTGCTTTTGACTGAGTTGAAATCCAGCCAATGGGACGCGGCGCAATAATGGCGTTAAATGGATCATGGGCTAAGCCATGTCCAAGCTGCGGTTCATAAAAGTGAAAATTAGCCAAGAAAAGTCCTTATTGATAAATGCAGCATAAAATAGGAAGCGACGTCGCAAGTTTACGTTACTTGCAAACATATCGCCTGTCGTGCTTACTGTAATACTATACTGAACTTATATGTACGCTAATTCATTTAAATTCAAGGTGATCAATGAACGCAAGAACCGTCGCATTTTCACGAACTCGTCTTACCGAGCTCATGGTCCCCTCTTTCGGTACTTTCTGACAGCGATACGTAGAAGTAAGATGCGAAAAGAATCACAAGCTCGTTGTCAGCAAGACTACGACGCTTTTATCCCTGACGATGATGTTGCACTTTTAGCGACACACCGCTGCTTAATTAATCTTATCCAGTAAAAGCTGCAATGAAAAAAGGCCGATACAAGGTATCGGCCTTTAGCGTACTGCGCGTGTTGTTTAGAAAGCGTAGTTCACTTTTGTGTAAACAAAACGACCTGTGAACCCGTAAGGTGAAAAACCTGAATACGGGAAGATGTTTGAGAATGTAGTCACATCGTCAACGAGATTTCTTGTCGCTTCTGGATATACATCAAATAGGTTATTCGCCCCTACTGAAACGCTCAAACCATCGGTGATTGCAACGCGAACATCAAGATCAGTGATCCATTCTGATGGAATAATCTCGTTGCGCGCTTCAATTGAGCTAGGATCTTCAACCTCACCATAGCGCGTGGTGCGCAAGGTAGCGTTATAACGGTCATATGACCATGTTACCCCAAGGTTTACCTTACTCTCCGGTGACGCTGTTTCAAAGCGACGAAGCTCAACATCATTGAACAAATTGCTTTGGTCGAAACCTGCACCTTGCAATACTTCTGGTGCATCAAGAATGTCAGTTACTTCATTATCATTGAAGTTAATACCTGCGTTAAAATTAAACGCACCTAGATTTGATGTATTAAACGTATAGGTCGACACAATATCAACACCTTCGGTACGTGAATTAATCGCATTTAGGAAGAAACGCGCGCGATTAGCGCCAGTGCCCGCCAACAATGCTTCAATAGCATCACCTGAAAGGTTATTAGACAGTACAATTCTATCGTCAATATCAATACGATAAAAATCAACCGTTAAGTTAAAGTCTGGTGTCGGAGAGTAAGTAAAACCGGCACTGAAGTTATCCGACTCTTCCGCATCCAAGCCTGGGCTACCTAACGCTTGTGCGACATCGCTTGACGGTGCAAATGTACCGGTTTCAGTGGGTACGCCATCAACAAATACCGTAGCAATTGAAGTGAAGTATTGCTGCTGCAGTGATGGTGCTCTAAACCCTGTCGAGACAGATGCGCGCAGCGCAAATGCATCGGTTAACGTTACACGGTGAGACATTTTCCAATTAAACGTACTGCCAAAGTCAGAATAATCTTCGTAGCGCCCAGCCACTGCGACATTCCAATTTTCAACAACATCGGCTTCTAGGTCTACATAAAAACTGTAATTATGACGACTATTGTCACCCGCAGACGCAGGTGTGAACCCTGGA
Organism: Alteromonas sp. McT4-15; assembly: GCF_020515205.1. Taxonomy (NCBI): domain Bacteria; kingdom Pseudomonadati; phylum Pseudomonadota; class Gammaproteobacteria; order Alteromonadales; family Alteromonadaceae; genus Alteromonas; species Alteromonas sp. McT4-15. Next base: position 109,954 of record NZ_JAJALG010000011.1, on the reverse strand, counting down.
AATACCTGAGAACCAGCGGCACCAAAAGGCCCTGAAACAGGGTCTGTTACCGCTCCACCGGGCCCGAAACTTCCACGAATGTAAGAGTTTTCTTCACCTGCAGTAATGTCGTAACTTTCTCTGCGATATTCAGCCCCCATTGCAAAGTTCATCTCGCTGTAGAAATATCCGGTATCAAGCAAGCGAGATGCATCAGCATTAACAATGGTAGTGGTATATTCTAAAGCCCCTGCGTCGAAACGGGTTTGGCTACTTGGGCCTAATGAGGTATTTAAGCTGTTGACCACACTGTATTCAAGCTCATTGCCGCCATGAGTAAGCGACAAATCATAGTTCCATACATTGCCATAGCCCTTAATACCGGCAAGTACTGACATGTCTGTAATATCAGTTTGAATGGATGGCAAGAAACCGTTTGGATAGATATCGAGCACATTTCGGCTATCTTGGGCACGACGATAAAAACCCCCACCGATGGAATCGCGAGTACTCACCCCCGCTGTGGCATAGAATTCAGCATTGCTAGACACGGCTTTACCTGCATTAACAAATAGCGCATAGTCTTCTACTTCACCATTGCCGTACACATGGTTATAGCGATTTACTGTAAGCTCTCGTTCATCCAGCGCGCCGTTTTCATCGCGGGCGTAATTTTCCCTAGGGTCAAAGTCTGCGCGGTTTGATTGACCTCGGTCACGGTACTCCGCCGAAATATTAACAAAGCCGTCATCACCCCATTCAAACCCCATATTGCCACGCAGCGTAAACGTTTGGCCATCAGTGAGGTCACGGTCTGAACCGGTGTTAAATGCTAAATTCCCCTCTGCATCAACACTGACACTCTCTAAATTCGCAACCCCATCCATAGACGTAACATTCGCGCCGTAGGTCGCAGATACGTCACCGCCTTCGCTGGCGTCCTTTAATACGATATTAATAACACCTGCAATGGCGTCTGAACCGTATTGTGCGGCAGCACCATCACGCAATACTTCAATGCGCTTAATCGCGTTAGCTGGAATGGCGTTTAAATCAACCGCAGACGAGCCACGCCCCACTGAACCATTTAGATTTAGCAATGCAGAAGTATGGCGTCGTTTTCCATTCACCAACACGAGTGTGTGATCAGGCGCCAAGCCTCGAAGCTGAGCAGGACGCACGTGGTCGGTACCATCAGTAATTGAGGGTTGAGGAAAGTTAAAACTTGGCAGTAATGTATTGAGGATCATGTTGGTCTCTGTGAGACCTGTTGCCTCAATAGAAGACGAATCGATGATATCAATTGGAACTGGTGAGTCGTTAACCGTACGGCCTACGCGACGTGAACCGACAATTTGTATTTGTTCGACGTCTTGTTCATCAATGGAGGTTTGCTCCTGTGCGAACGCACTAGAAGAAAACGGCATGCCTGCCATTGCACCAGCAATTAAGGAAAACTTGAAAACCGAAGCGTTAAATTTTGCCTGTTGCATTGTGATGTTCCTGAATGTTGTCAATTTTATTCAAAGCGCAGTGTGTTATCACGCTTGCACATGATCAACTTTGCCTTTTTGCTACTTGTTAAAGTAACCACTACAAAGAGGTCAAAGTTGATTTCTTTTTTCTGTCGTTGGAGTACTGCTAAATGCTAGGCGCGTCTGAACAGACTTATTATTGTTAGAAGTGAGGAGTCACTAGCACTAGCGTGAGTAAATCATAAGTCAAATTACACATACAAGACTAAAGTTGTAATAAATTCTTAACTTCTGCTTACACTGACACACACCTCACGGTAATATTGTATAAATGCAGGACTTATTGTCTATTTTTCAGCATCTTCATGCATTTTGAGATCGGCTTAAAATAAACACTACATCACTAAAATCATTCAACTTGGAAAAGTGGCGGCGTCAACCAATTATGAAAGCACTTGTGCTAACAGGACAAAATCAATATCAGGTCGTTTCTTACTTTTTAGACGGTATCGCCCACGATTTAACGATACTTGGCTATGATGTTGATTTTCTCAATGTGCAAAGCGAGTCGACAATTAAAGACGGTCTAGTTCACATATTACCTTTAAATGACTATGACATGATCTTCAGCTTTAATGGTGTTGGCCTAGGGGAAGTTTCTGAAAACTACAACACATTGGACTACGCAAAAGAAAAGCCCCTCTACGTATTCTGTGTCGACAACCCAATTCATTTAATATTGAGATTTTTTGGTCAACCGGTAAAGGTGCTGTGCGTGGCGCAAGAGCACGAAGCTTTTCTACGCGCATGTGGTGTCGAGGCATATTACTTCCCTCATGCAGTACCGTTGAATTTTTCAGTTCCATCCAGTCAGCCTGCTTCTGATGCTTGTGCTATCCCCCTTCTCTTCCCAGTGTCCTTTATTGATAAACAGGCGTTTAGAAAGGAATTGGCACCTGTATGGGGTAAACTTGGGCAGGTCATTGAAGCCAGCCATACCGTCACTGACTTTCTTCAATTTATTGGTGTTATGCCATCAGCACAGCGCCCAGCTCGAACGCAGCTAAATGAAATGATTTTGCGGATTTCGGCAACGGTAGATAAATACCTGCGCGCCAAACAGCGAGAAGCTTGCCTTATTGACTGTGCAACTCACAATAGAAGACTAACGGTAATTGGGAGAGATGTTACACGCTACAGTGAGGTATGTAGCTTTCATCAATACAAAGATAGTGTGTCGTTTTCTGAACTCCTGCCCTTAATAGCACAATCTGATTTTGTTGTGCATCAATCCCCAGGTTTTGAAAGCGGTTTACATGAAAGAGTGCTTTATGCACTAGCCTCTGGCACGGGTGTACTGTCGTATCACGCACAATTTGCTGAGTCTATATTTGCAAACAAGGGCGTTTTTGGCTTCGAACACACCTTACCCAAGGCAACAGATAGCGCTTATGTAGAGGCGTTAAAAAAAGGACAAGAAACCGTGCTTACACAACACACGTGGCACAATCGCCTCGCGCTATTACTTAAATGACAGGTCGATAATAAAAAGAGCGCCTATCGCGCTCTTCAAAACTAATTAGCTCAAGTCGTTTCGGCAATAAAGGTGTAGCCGAAAAAAATCGACTGCCTATTTCGCTTTTTTTAGTTTCTTTTTCAATTTCTTAAGCTTCCCTTCTTGCTTTGAAATTTTCGCTTTTGTTACTTTTATCTCTTTCTTAAGCTTTTTAACTTTAGCCATTGTTCTATCCTTATCTTCAGTTTTTTGCTGACTTACAGCGTGTTTTTTTCATTGTGTTTGGCAATGAACTCGCGAATAAAGCGGCGTACTTCACGCGCAGCTGACGTATCGAGATCTTCGCATAACGAAATAAACTCAGCGCGTTCTTGATCATTGATGCGAATAATCATCTGGCTATTCTTTTTCTTCTTTTTGTTGTTTTTATCAGGCACTGACCACTCCACGCGCTATCCACCATTCATTCGGTATATAAAACATATATGCAGTGTATATACATTTCAAGTATTGATTTTGTATTGTGTTTTCGCTATTCATAAAAAAGTAACACTCATGTAATGAGATTGTCTTTTTGATTCGACAAAGTGAAAACCCACTAAGTAGTAAAAGAAGCGCTTTATGATTAATACCGAATCTTCCTCTCACCTTTCTTGTTTCATTGAAGCAATCGCTATTGCAAAGCACACAACATGCACAAGTTGTGAAGACCTAGTGCAACAGCTTCAAGAAAAAGGTTATGAGGACATTGTTACTGTAGATACAGTCAATGAATTACGCTCACAGCTAACTTGGGTGACACAATAAGCTAAGGAGCTATCGTGTGACGCAGTTTATACCTCACGGTGAAGTCGCTGTAACCCGTGACGGAAGAATTATGACGATAGAAGGCCGCGGGCCTTGGAATTTAGAAGCAGTGAAACGCTCTGAGCAGGCTGCACAAACTATTCTGCAAGATTTGTCGGGGGGACCTTGGGGGGTGGTAATCGTAATTTACGGTGAGCCTATTCATGTTCCAGATGCAAAAAATCGTCTAGTAGAATTAGTCAAACAAGATATCGAAAACGGTCGAGTGGCCACGGCATTGGTTGTTGGAGAATGTGACTCTCCAAACTTTGCCAAAAATCACCTAGGCAGTATATACCAAGACGCCGGTGACAACTTGGCATTTTTTGAAGATGTAACACAGGCGAGAAGCTGGGTACAAAAACAAATCGAAGAAACTGTGGGTAAATAGCTAATTACTAAAAACGGAAGCTAAGCTTCCGTTTTCACTTTGTAAACTTCTTACTTCGGTGACCAATCAAACTTTTTAAATGGTTCATCCACTGGCGTATCGGCCAAGTGATTCGTGTAATTACTCATAACCTTCTGTGCAAGAATAAGGATAATTTCGAGCAACTGTTGATGAGAATAGCCCGCATCATAAAATGCGCTCAATTGAGCTTGTGCTATATGTCCTCTCCCCCGCGTTACAGCAAGAACAGTTTCTTTTAGTGTATTAAGCTTTGTATCAGACAAGGTTTCGTCATTGCGAAGCTCTTCAATAAGGTCATCGCGCACCTTCATGCTTTTTGCAATGCCAGTATGGGCAGGCACACAATAATGACAAGCATGCTCTACATTTACCACCTGCCAAACAACCGTTAGTTCTTCTGCGTTAAACGACGTTTCTTGTGCAAGCTTATGAAGTACTTGATAGCCTTCTAGCAACGTTGGGGCCTCTGCCATTACCGCATGCAAATTAGGAATCATGCCAAACGCTTTCTGCGAATTATCAAGTAGCGGCTTTGCTGCTTCAGGTGCTGTTTCTTTTGTATGTAACGTAAAATCGCTCATGTCACTCTCCTATTGATGTGAACAAAAAATCGAGATGCCGGTATGTACCGCCACTCTTCTATACTGTACTGATGACAATAATAGGTTTACTTGAACAATCGTTCAAGCGATAATTGAACACATGTTCAAAACTTTCGTGAATAAGGTATGCGCCAATGAAATATGACCAAGACGATATTATCGAAAAGGCTACTGCTCTTTTTTGGAAACGAGGTTTCCAAGCAGCCGGAATGCGTGATATTCAGCAAGCTTTGGACATGAGACCAGGCAGCATATACGCGCGTTTTCAAAGCAAAGAAGGCCTTTTCAAATTGGTCGTCGATAAGTACGCGCAAGTAAGCCAGCAAAAGCTTAATGCTGTCGCTGAATCATCTTCGCCGCTTCAAGCGCTTCGCTATTTTTTTGAAGATTCACTTGTTCATCCAAATGAGCAGCGCTATATGCGCCAATGTCTTTTAGTGAAATCTATCGCAGAACTCGACTTAATTGGTGAGATTGCCAAAAAGGCCGTACTGGAGGGCATGGAGAATGCAAAGGTCTGTTTCGAGAACGTAGTGGCCTCAGCGATAGATAAAGAGGAACTGCCTGCACATACGCCAGTTAAGCTCGCTGCAGACTGGTTACAAAATCAATTTGTCGGCCTACGTGCATTTGCACTGATGCAAGAAGATACTGACAAAATCCAATCAATGGTCGACAAAGTGCTGCTCGATCTTAAAGGTCAATGGCCCGCTGGTATTGAATCTAGCCGTTAAGCAAACCTAAACCGATACATTTAGCGCCATAAATTAGGTGACAAAACCCCCTTTTGGACCATACTTGAACTTTATTCGAATGGCATTCGAATAAAGTTCAAGTGCATCTCAAAGCATAAGGCACAAGACTATGCTTACCATTATTTAGTTTAAAAAGCGATTTAGTCATGGCACCAGCACCCAAATTTAGCGTTGAAGAACAACAAGTAAAAATAGTAAACGCTGCTATAGAATGTATTCTGACGTCCTCTGTTACCAGCTTTACAATGGCAAAAGTTGCCGCAAAAGCTGAATTGTCCATGGGTTCTGTCTACAAACACTTTCAGTGTAAAGAAGATATTGTCATGGCGCTTGCCCACCAATCTTTTTCTCATATTTCTTCCGTCTTTAAACGCGTTTTTGATCTCGCGCTTACTACTCCTGAGAAAGTCATTGCTATTTGCTTGCTCTCTCCAGAAAAAATGCAGTGCTTCCCATTTGCCAATGAACTCGAGTCTTTTGCTACCAACGATGCGGTCATCCAAAAAGCTTCAGCGCAATGGACTCAAAAAATGATAGATGCAGGAGCGCGATGCGAGCAGACATTTAAAGCGCGTTTGTCAGAGGGCATTACGGCTGATGAATTTGAAGACGCGGTTAATGTTGAAGAGTTTATAGAAGAAATAACCGTTAGTGGGTGAGCAATGAATGTTGGTTACGAGCAAGTATTACGCGTTCAACAGTCGCGACAGCTTGTCGAGGGCACAGCATCAATTATGGCTCCCCTTTCTCCTTCAGACCCACTTATTCGCAGCATGATACGCCTTATAAATAGTTACCCGTGGCGTCACCCGCTCACGCAAGACGCTGTGACTCGCGTCGTGAATCTGCTTACAGAATTAGATTTTCGCTAATTGAGACCATTATTATGAACATTAAACGTTGGCTTATCAGTATCGCGCTTATCTTTGTTGTTATTGCCTCTTTGGGGTTTGTGAAGTTTCAACAAATTCAGGCCGCCATTGCTTTTGGAGAATCGTTCCCCGAACCATCGGGAAGTGTACAAAGCGCCTTTGCCCAAATTATGGACATTGAAAATAGCTACGAGGTCATCGGTGAAGCAAAGGCGCCTAAATCACTTCTAATAACCACAGAGTATGCAGGCCCCATTACTTACGTTGGTTTTGCGCCAGGCGATAAGGTAACACAAGGGCAAATACTACTGCGTCAAGATAGTCAGATTGAACGCGCTAACTTAAAGGCAGCGAAAGCAAGGTTAGCGTTAGCAGAAGCGCAGTTTAAACGACAGGACACACTACTTGCACAAAAGCGCACAAGTCAAAATGACGTTGATATGGCACAAGCCGATAAGTCTATCGCGGAAGCGGAAGTGGAAAATCTTTCCTCTGTTATTCAAAAGAAAACCCTTGTAGCTCCTTTTGACGGGATGGTAGGGCTTGAAGACTATCAGGTTGGCCAGATGCTTGATGCTAACACGCAAATAACCGAGATTGTAGGCACTAGCGATAAGATATGGATAGATTTTGCTTTGCCCCAAACCGCGCTGCAGCCAAGCATTGGCGATATGATAACCGTATCGACCATAGGCCAATCAACTACCGCATTGACTGCCAGAATTATTGCGAGAACCCCGACCGTTAACAGTACATCTCGACAAATTGTGTACCGAGCACTTCTGGATAATAGCAAAAATACGCTAAGCCCCAATCAAATGGTTAGCGTTACAGTGAGCGGCGCGCCGAGTAAGCATGTCATTGTGCCTACCACATCCATTTATCGCGACCACACAGGCAACTATGTTTATGCGTTAAAGCGTGATAGCAACAATGATTGGCGTGCTCACCCTATTAAAGTGCAACTTGGTCAGAGAATAAAAGACAGTCAGATCATATTAAGCGGCCTTTCCGGTAATGAATTTATTGCAACAGAGGGCGCATTCAAACTTTCAGAAGGGCTATTGGTTTACACGCAAGCGGCCAAAGCCGAGAGCGAAAGTGGAGAATAAGCATGAGTATGCCTAATGATAATAAGCCCTCAATAATGGACGCCTTTGTAACGCGACCAGTGCTTGCCATTGTCCTTTCGATATTGATTTTATTAGCGGGGCTTAATGCCGCGAATACAATTTCAGTACAACAATATCCCAAGATAAAAAGTGCATCATTGGTTATCAATACGGTCTATACCGGCGCGTCTGCAGAAGTGGTTAAAGGCTATGTAACCGAGCCTATCGAACGTGTTACCTCAACCGTACCGGGTGTTGACTACGTTGATTCTGTGACAACCGCGGGGTTGAGCAAAGTTACAGCATGGCTCGAGCTTAATCATGACACTACAGATGCACTGTCAGACCTGACAACGAAACTTAATCAGATTAAATTCGAACTTCCAACGGGTGCAGAGGACCCTGCTATTGATATTGTTCGGGCAGACAGTCCTTATGCCGTGTTTTATCTTGATGTGGAAGCAACCAATGAAACTCGCAGTGAAGTCAGTGACTATCTAATCCGCAATGTTGTACCGGTACTTAACGATATCAATGGCGTACAAAAGGTAACACTTGAAGGTGGTCGTAATCCGGCAATGCGAGTGTTGCTAGACCCCAACAAATTAGCTGTATACGGGTTGAGTGCAAATGAAGTTTTCAGTGCTCTACAAACCAACAATACGATAGCTACCTTGGGCTACAGCGAAAATAATCAGCAGCGCATTGATTTAATGGCAAATACTAACCTTGCGTCTGTTGAAGACTTTGAGAGATTGATCATACGAGACGATGCGGGTAGCCAGTTAACGCTTAGCGATGTCGCAGACGTCACGCTAGGTGAAGCCGAGGGCATAGTCACCGCGCGTTTAGACGACAGAACAACGGTATTTCTTGCCGTATGGGCACTGCCGGGCGCCAATGAAATAGATATTGGTGACGCCTTGTATGAAAAGCTTGAGGCCGTTAACGCCACACTACCTGAAGGAATGCATATCACTACGGGCTACGATGGTACGCTTTACATGCGAGATTCCATCAAAGAGATATTTACAACCCTTATTGAGACAGTGCTGCTAGTGGGAATCGTAATTCTGTTAATGATGGGCTCATTTCGAACAGCATTGGTACCACTGGTTACTATTCCTATTTCTGTTTTAGGCGCAATTGCTGTCATCTCAGCAATTGGCTTTTCACTAAACCTGTTGACCATCCTTGCAATTGTTCTATCGGTTGGCCTTGTTGTTGATGACGCTATTGTTGTGGTTGAGAACGTCGCACGTCACATGCGCGAGGGAAAACCTCGACTTCAAGCAGCGCTGATTAGTTCACGACAGTTATTAATTCCCGTGATCGCAATGACATTAACCCTTGCCGCAGTCTATGCGCCTATTGGATTTTTAACAGGCCTTACCGGTTTCTTATTTAGAGAGTTTGCGTTCACCTTAGCCATTGCAGTGTTAATTTCCGGCGTTGTTGCAGTAACCTTGTCACCTATTATGAGTGCATATGTAAATCCTGAAGGCGGCAAAGAAGGTCCGTTTACCAGAAAGGTCAATAGTTATTTCGACAGTTTACAACGTGGTTATCAACGCGCACTCGCTCACTGCTTTAATTGGCGCGCTCAAATTACCCTAATTGCTATTGTATTTTCGCTGTTAAGCGTCCCCTTTTATATGCTGTCACAAAAGGAACTCGCGCCCACAGAAGATCAAAGCGCCATCAATGTGGTGGTAGAGGCCCCACCAGAATCTTCTCAGCAATATACTTCACAGAGAATGAACGACACCGTTGAAGTGCTAAACGCATCTGAGGGCGCAAAATTTACCTGGCAAATACTCACAGCATCAGCGGGATTTGGTGGTGTTGAACTCGCTCCATTTGAGGAAAGAGAGCACTCCGTTCACGATATGATTTATGACCTTTATGGTCGATTAGGAAGCGTAACTGGGCTTACCTTGTTTCCCATATTACCCGCTTCACTGCCAACCGCCGGGCAATTTGATGTTGAAGTGGTATTTCGTACGACTGACGACCCTGTCACAATGAAAGAGTATGCAGACAAAATTATAAGCCAAGCAAACGCTTCGGGTAACTACCTGTTTGTTAATACCGACTTAAAAATCGATTTACCTCAGGCCGAACTCAAAATTAACAAAGCCCTATTAGCCGATTTGGGTCTATCTGTTCAAGAGGTCAATGACCAACTCAGCGTATTGATGTCGACCAACTTTGTGAATTACTTCAACAAGGAAGGAAAGGCATATCGAGTAATTCCTATTGTTAATGATAACAGTCGCTACAATCCTGAATTGGTGCTTGATATGAAAGTACGCACTGACTCAGGCGCACTGGTACCGGTTTCGTCATTTGCTTCTCTGGACACCTTTACCAGCCCGCGCGTTCTGGGCTCATTTAACCAGCAAAGTTCATTCAGAATACTGGCTGGTGTCTTGCCTCATATCACCAAAGAGCAAGGGCTTAGCACAATAGAGTCTATCGCCGCAGATATTCTTCCTCCCTCTTACTCAATAGACTACGCGGGAGAATCTAGGCAGTTACGCAAGGAAGGCAACACCATGTTAGGGGTGTTGGGCGTTGCGCTGATCATTGTTTACTTCTTACTAACCATTCAGTTTAACAGCTTCAGAGATCCCCTTGTTGTTCTGCTTGGTTGCGCACCACTAGCACTTGCTGGCGCATTAATGCTGCCATTTTTGTCACTCACAACCATTAATATTTACAGTCAAATTGGTCTGGTCACGCTAATTGGTCTTATAGCCAAAAACGGTATCTTAATTGTTGAGTTTGCCAATCAATTACAGTTAACGGGCAAAAGTAAACTTGATGCTGTTAAAGACGCTGCAGCTACTCGACTCCGTCCCATTTTAATGACAACGGGCGCCACTGTATTAGGTCACTTCCCGTTGGTATTGGTAACAGGTGCGGGGGCTGAGGCACGAAACAGCATCGGCATCATACTTGTTGCGGGCATGCTGATTGGTACGTTCTTTACACTAATCGTGTTGCCGCTACTTTATGAAAAGCTGGCTACTAATCACCAGCAAGCTCCTCATATTGCCGAGCCGCAACTACAACAGGCAGCCTAACACTCTAGTTAAAGTGCTCAGCATTCGCTGAGCACTTTGTTTTGAATCTGCTATCCACAACCGGTCCAACATCCCCGTTACTTGCTCTGCTTCTAAGTTAAAAAATTCATCCCGCCACAGGTAGCAGACATAAAGTAGTACTCACGTTTATTTAAGCTTATACTTAAAAACTCGTTCTTGTATTCGCGGTGTTATGAAGTTGCTTTTACGCGTTGCTTTCACATTTATCTTTCTTTTGCTGGGAACAAAACCGGCTTTCGCATCGCCCATCGATGATATTGTGCAATTACGCGAAGCTGGCAAGCTAGATGAGGCGCAACAACAGGCCATAACATTGCTTCAACGTGCCGAGCAGCAAAGCAACACGCAACTTGAGGCTGACACGTTATTCCAACTCGGTAGAAATGCTATGGAACGCAATGACTACAAAGACGCACAACAATGGCTCAACCGCGCTCTTGCCCTTTACCAAGATACCAATAATGAGTTAGCTGCCGCGAAAACCTATCGCCAAATAGGGCTAACCTACCGCTACCAATCTAATTACACTGTCGCACTTGAATATCTTTATATGGCACTAGCGGTTTTCCAATCAAACGGTTCAGAAAAGGATATGGCCAGCATCAATAATAGTCTTGGAGTTGTTCTTGAGAAAATGGGGCAATTTAACGAGGCTGTTGATTATCATCAAAAAGCACTTGAGTCGAATTATGCATCTGGCAATCAACAAGGCATTGCATCTGCGGTATATAACCTTGGGGATATTCGGCGTGTCATGGGCGATTACGAACAAGCACTTAGCTATTTTGAACAAGCGCTTACCATCGATGAAGCCAGTGGTAACAAGAAAGACATTGCCTACAGCAGTTACAAAATTGGCTATGTGAATATGCAAATGGGCAATTACGACATTGCGTCACACTACATGCAGCGTGCTCACTCCCTCTTTGTCGAAATAGGTGCTAAACGAGACATCGACTGGGCGCTTTCTGGCTTAAGTGACTTGGCAGTTAAACAAGGTAACTTACTTGACGCTGAAGTCATGGTAAAGGGAATCATTGAGCGCGCTGAACACGGGCAATACAAAAGTTTACTGCTAGACGGGTATCAAACGCTTATTGAAATTTATACTCAGCAAGAACGCTATAACAACGCGTTAGCCCTTATCGAACAGGCGATTCCCCTTGCTGAAGAAATGGGCGAACTGCACCAAGTGTCACAACTATTGGCACTAAAAGTTACCACGCTAGAAACGTTAGAAGAGGTCAATAAAGCCTACCAGGCATTAAAACAGCAAAAGCAATTAGACGAATCGCTGTTCAATCAAAAAAGACTTGATGCGCTTGCTTCTACTCAAGCCCAAACCGAGTTCATTCGTCGTGCGAACGAAATTGAGCTGTTAAAACAACAGCAAGCTACCCAGCAGGTTCAGGCTCAAAGCGAAAGAGAAAGCCGACAAACTCTCTTTCTAATTGTGCTTCTGCTAGGGCTTTTAGCATTTTTGATTTACTCTCGTCGAGCTCAGTCGAAATACACTAGACAACTAAAACAAGAAGTAAGTGCACGAACTGCAGAGCTCAAAAAAGCGAATGAAGAGCTTGCAGCAATGAGCCTTACTGATAAGTTAACGGCGTTACATAACCGACGCTTTCTTGAAAGCCACATAGATGCCGACATCACTACTGCATTGCGCAAATATCAACAGAGCAACAATGTACGACCGCAAGAAGCCGATTTATGCTTTTTTGTTATCGATTTGGACAATTTTAAACAGATCAACGATACCTATGGTCATATCGCCGGCGACAAGGTATTACAACAAACGGCAAAACGACTTAAAGCGATATTTCGAGGGTCAGATTTTCTTATTCGCTGGGGCGGTGAAGAATTCGTTGCAGTAGCGCGGTTTATCGACCGGCAAAACGCTACTTTATTAGCAGAGCGCGTAGTCAGCGACATCAAACAAATACCATTTGTACTCGATGAAGGACAAACTAAGTCAGTCACCTGTAGTGTTGGGTTTGCCTGCTTTCCCTTTGCTTGTGAAAGTGAGCGAAAGCGCCAGCTTGTAAGCCCACTAGATACCATTTTTCACGCTGCCGATCAGTGCCTATACGCAGCGAAAACTTCAGGAAAAGCTACATGGGTAGGAGTGACTGATATTGTTGAAAGCACAGCATTGCCATTACCTTCATCAGTAGCTGATTTAACTGCACTGGAGAACGAAGGCATGATCACTTTATCAAGAGAAAATAAGCCTTAATAACTGGGCAATAAGTAAAATCCCCATTAGCGGCCAAATCCACTTTGCCCACTTTGCTGCGTCCTCGTTACTCACGCGCATTTTAGAGCGCTCAATCAAAGGTATTACTATGGCCAATGCACCAAAAAGCACCGCCAACAAAATTAATACTTCCATTATCGTATTCCTATCGCGTACTTAAGTACTTGCTTCTTTGCAGGCTCAATGTTTTGCGCTACTGAAAGAAGCTGATTTCTAATCCATTTAATGGGGGCAATATCATTACTAAACAAGGTATAGAAGCCATCCATTACAGTCATCATCACAAGGTTATCGCGCCGCCTTGGTGATTCGAAATCTCGCGAGAGCGCCTTTGCAAACTCCAAAGAATCTAATGGTGCATGATTTGCGGTAACCGACAAGAAAGTTTCTACATCTTTAAAGCCCAAGTTTACCCCCTGCCCGGCCAAAGGGTTAATAGTATGTGCCGCATCGCCTAGTAGCACGCAACAGCCCTTTACATAACTATTTGCATGAGAACGCGTTAGTGGAAAGATAGCTTTATCGACAATAGTGAATCGATTGTCGTTTTGGGTTAATTCGTGAGGAAATGCATTGATGACTTCTTGTGAAAGCTGCGTATTGTTCAAACTTTTAAGACGTTTAAGCTCATCAGCACTGTCATACCACACAAGAGACGCATAATTATCGAACATGGGCAAAAACGCTTTCGGCCCGCTAGGGGTAAATTGCTGCCATGTAATTGCGTCAACGGGCTTGTCTAACTTTATGGTAATCCCCATCGCTTGCTGTGCGTATTGCCACCCTGTGCTGCCGATGCCTGCCGCTTGTCTCACTTGAGAATTCGCGCCATCTGCTCCTATAAGCCACTGAGCTTCAATTCTATTGCCATTATCTAAAGTGACATTAGCGGTGTCGCCGAGCGACAGTGATTGTACTTTAGTGCCGCTAATCACGGTGACATTGTCGTAATGCTCAAGGGCTTCAAGACAGCCTAACTGCAACAACCTATTTTCGACAAAATAGCCAAGTTGCTCAACATCTATGCTGTCTGCTGTGAAGTCAGTACGATGTTGTGGATCATCCCATACACTTAAACCAATGTAGGGCTTTACACGCTTAGCCTTAATGTAATCCCACGCGCCTAGCGCTTTAAGAAGCGTGACGGACGATTCACTAATGGCCGAAACGCGAAGATCTGGACCGTCACTTTCGCTAAAAGCATTTGGCAAGTGCGGCTCTATTACTACTACCTTGTATTGCTGCTGAGCAAGACCAAGCGCTAGTGCAGCACCTACCATACCACCGCCGTTGATACAAAAATCGACCATTTACACTCCTTAAATCACGCACTTGCATTATGTCGTAAAACGCTTTGCTGTGTGAAGTAAAACGTAGAATTGGTTTGCCTTAGATCAAATCTCAATGAATCATCGTAATACACTGGGAATATGCGTGCATAACAGGTAAAATATGCGGCTATTTTGAACATCTTCCAGCAACTGGGGCTGTGCGAAGCAAGCGTTGGCTTGCCGGTAGAGCACAACCACTTGTTTGGAACTCTATCAGGTTAACGAATAGTTGTTATGACTAAAAAGCTGTATATCAAAACCTGGGGCTGCCAAATGAACGAGTACGACTCGGAAAAAATGGCAGACTTACTCGACTCAACGCATGGCTACAGTGCTGCAGAAAGTGCTGAAGAAGCCGATGTAATCTTGCTTAATACCTGCTCTATTCGTGAGAAAGCGCAGGAAAAGGTGTTTCACCAATTAGGCCGCTGGAAAACGCTAAAACAAGATAAGCCAGAACTTATTATTGGTGTGGGCGGCTGTGTAGCCTCACAAGAAGGCGATACTATTCGCCAGCGTGCACCTTTTGTTGATTTGGTATTTGGGCCGCAAACACTGCACCGTCTACCTGAAATGATCAATCAATTACAAGGTGGCGCAAAGTCAGTTATTGATGTGAGCTTCCCTGAGATTGAAAAATTCGACCGTTTACCCGAGCCTCGTGCTGAGGGCCCTACGGCGTTTGTTTCAATTATGGAAGGTTGCTCAAAATACTGCACGTTCTGTGTGGTACCGTATACGCGTGGCGAAGAAGTCAGTCGCCCTGTGGACGACGTGTTACTTGAAATAGCACAACTTGCCGGCCAAGGTGTACGCGAAGTGAACTTGTTGGGTCAAAATGTCAACGCCTATCGCGGCGAGCACTTCGATGGCACTATTTGTCGCTTCTCTGAACTACTTGAACTTGTGGCCGCGATTGACGGTATCGACCGCATTCGTTACACCACGTCTCACCCCGTAGAGTTTACAGACGATATTATCGAAGCGTATGCGTCTATTCCCGAGTTGGTTGACCACCTGCATTTGCCGGTTCAAAGCGGTTCAGATCGTATTTTGAATTTGATGAAGCGTGGACACACAGCGCTGGAATACAAATCTAAGATGCGTAAATTGAAAAAGATTCGTCCAAACATCAGCTTGTCTAGCGACTTCATCATCGGCTTTCCGGGTGAAACTGACGCTGACTTTGAAGCAACGATGGATTTAATTCAGGCCGTTGATTACGACCTGAGCTTCAGTTTTATCTACAGCGCTCGCCCTGGAACACCAGCAGCTGATGCGGTTGATGATGTAAGTGAAGAAACCAAAAAGCAGCGTCTGCACCTTCTTCAACAACGCATCACGCAACAAGCATTGCGTATTGCGCGCCATATGGTAGGTACCGAGCAACGTATTTTAGTAGAAGGCCCTTCTAAGAAGAACCCAATGGAGCTTTCTGGACGTACAGAAAACAACCGTGTAGTGAACTTCGAAGGTACACCTGACATGATTGGCGAATTCGTCGATGTGAACATCACCGATGTTTTCACAAACTCACTGCGTGGTGAAGTTGTGCGCAGAGAGAGCGAAATGGGCTTGCGTGTTGCAGTTTCGCCCCAATCTATTATGGCAAAGCATCAGGCAGACCTGCCAGATGAGCTGGGTGTGGGCCAATTTAACCCTGCCTAACAACACAATATTGAGTAAAGCGAGGAATAAAGTAGCTTGAGTACATTGGTAAGTAATGAATTTGATTTAGAACCGGCAGATACAAAACGTTTGTCCAGTTTATGTGGTCCCTTTGATGACAATATCAAACAGATTGAACGTAGGTTAGGCGTAGAAATTACCTACCGCAATAACGCGTTTAAAGTGTTAGGAGAACCACAGCAAATAAAAAGCGCCAGCGAACTTCTAAAGCTACTTTATATTGAAACGCAACCTATCAAAGGTCGCGTTCCTGATTTGGAAGCTGAACAGGTTCACTTAGCCATTCAAGAAGCCCGCGTCATCGAGAAAGACGCGACTGGCGGTTACGGCAAAGAGGTGAACATCAAGACTAAGCGCGGCGTTATTAAGCCGCGCAATCCAAACCAAGCACAGTACGTGGCAAACATTGTTAACCACGACATAACATTTGGTATCGGTCCTGCTGGAACAGGTAAAACCTATCTAGCAGTAGCCGCTGCCGTTGATGCACTGGAACGTCAGGAAATTCGTCGTATTTTACTGACTCGCCCTGCAGTTGAAGCAGGTGAGAAGCTAGGCTTTTTACCTGGCGACCTCTCTCAAAAAGTCGACCCTTACTTGCGTCCACTCTACGACGCCCTATTTGAAATGCTGGGCTTCGAAAAAGTGGAAAAACTTATGGAACGCAACGTCATTGAGGTTGCTCCGTTAGCCTACATGCGCGGTCGTACACTTAACGACGCTTTTATTATTTTGGACGAAAGCCAAAATACCACGGTAGAACAGATGAAGATGTTCTTAACGCGTATTGGTTTTAATTCAAAAGCCGTAATTACGGGTGATATCACACAGGTGGACTTACCGCGCGGCGCAAAATCAGGGCTTCGCCACGCCATTGAAGTGCTTAGCGAAGTAGATGATATTTCATTTAACTTCTTTAACGCCGAAGACGTTGTTCGACACCCCGTGGTCGCTCGCATAGTACGCGCTTATGAAATTCATGATGCAGAGCAAGAGCGCTTGCGCAAAGAGCGTAAAGAAGAAGCGTTAAGAATGCAGCGTGAACAGGCGGCAAGTGACGCTAAGCCAGAGACACCTGCTTCGACGCCGGCCTCAAATGCTAACACCACAAAAAAAGACGATAACCAATCGTGACCGCTATTATCGATTATCAACAAGCGTACGAAGGTGAAGAAAGCGTGCTAAACGCTATTCCTTCACCAGAACAGCTTACAATTTGGGCTAATGCCGTACTCGCTTTCGAAGGGCTAACTGAGCAAGAAATAACAGTCCGCTTTACAGACGAAGATGAAAGCCAAAGCTTGAATTATGAATATCGCGGAAAAGACAAGCCAACGAATGTGTTGTCCTTTCCCTTTGAAGCGCCGCCTGGCGTCGAAATGGACCTGCTAGGCGACCTCGTAATTTGCGCCCCTGTTATTAGCCGCGAAGCGGTAGAGCAAGAAAAGCACGTTAACCACCACTACGCACACATGACTGTGCATGGCATCTTGCATTTAATGGGTTATGACCATATAGACGATATCGAAGCCGAAGAAATGGAAAGCAAAGAAATTGCAATCCTTGCCGGTTTGGGTATTGAAAACCCCTACGAGGTTTAAGCGCAAACGCTTCATATAAGCCTTTGTAAAGCTTAACCATTTATACTTAATAACAATAAATCATTGACGACCAGCACGAAGCATTTTAACGTTGGCGTTGAACTAACTAGTAAACGGACATTATGAGCGACGATAATCCTCACTCTACCAACGGCTCATCAGGCAAGAGTTGGTTAGATAAACTAAAAAATTCAATTTCTGGCGAGCCGAGAAGTAAAGAAGAGTTAGTATCAGTCATTACTGATGCTGAACAAAACGAAATCATCGACCCTCAAACCCGCGAGATGATCGAAGGGGTAATTGGGGTAAATGAAATGCGAGTTAGGGACATCATGATCCCACGCGCTCAAATGACCACTATAGATGTTGAGCAAAAGGTAGAAGAATTTTTACCTGTTATGCTTGAGTCTGCCCACTCTCGCTTCCCTGTTATCAGTGAAGACAAAGACCATATCGAAGGCATATTATTAGCGAAAGACTTACTCGCATTTGCTTTCAACGCAGAAAAAGAATTTAACCTTCGCGATATTCTTCGCCCAGCGGTTATCGTACCTGAAAGTAAACGTGTTGATGTATTACTTAAAGAGTTTCGTCAGCAGCGCTATCACATGGCCATTGTTGTTGATGAATACGGTGGCGTATCTGGTTTGGTCACCATCGAAGATATCCTTGAAATCATCGTAGGCGAGATTGAAGACGAATACGATACCGAAGAAGACGGTACAGATGACATTCGCCCATTGAATAAATCTACCTATTCCGTTAAGGCCTTAACGCCTGTTGATGATTTCAATGAGTTTTTTGAGACCAAATTCAGTGAAGAAGAAGCTGATACCATTGGCGGCATTGTCTTGAAAGCATTCGGGCATATGCCAGAAACGAATGACGAAATCACCATAAATGATATTCAGTTTAAGGTGACAAACTCTGACAAACGCCGACTTATACAGCTAAAAGTGTCAGTGCCATCACTAGAATAAGTTGACGGTATTCAAATGAAGAAAGCAGGTGTTTAATGGCACCTGTTTTTTTTGGCTTAGTGTCTTTACAGGCACTTTTTTGTGTAAACAGTATACGCCATTAACCACAATAAACACGGTTGCTTTTTTACTATCATGTTAAAGCCCTATATTCCCCATTTCCTACTTGTCCTTAGCGGCGCAAGCTTAACACTCGCTTTTGCCCCATTTAATTTATGGTTGATCACCATTCCAGCATTGGCCTTAGCACTTCGCCAAGTCATTAAATTAAAACACAAACCGTTTTTGGCTGGCTGGTTGTTTGGCGCCGGTTGGTTCGGTGCAGGGGTAAGCTGGGTGCACGTTAGCATTGCGGATTTTGGTGGCTTGCCACTTATTGCCTCAGTGGGCTTAATGGCATTATTGTGCGGATATTTGGCCCTATACCCTGCCCTTGCCGCCAAGCTGACAGCAAAGTACTTTTCGCCAACGCTATGGCCTATGGCACTGCCCTTTTTCTGGGTACTGGCTGAGTGGTTAAGAAGTTGGATGCTCTCTGGCTTTCCTTGGCTTTCACTTGGCTATAGCCAACTAGACAGTCCACTTAGCGGCTTTGCACCCATTATTGGAGAGACAGGTATCTCTGCGCTTTTGGTATTGAGTGCAGCCATGCTTGCATTGGTAAAAAGCAGGCGCTCTCTCGCTAACGCCACCATCGTTATTTCATGTTTATTTGTAAGTGGTTATGTGCTTAGCCAACACGCTTGGGTGCAGCCTAAACACACTTATCGCGTAGGGATGGTACAAGGAAATATTGCGCAAAGTTTGCGCTGGGTGCCAGAACAGGACGCCCCTACCATGCAAACTTATTGGGAGTTAACCCAAGGTTTGTGGCACAACGACTTAATCATCTGGCCAGAGGCAGCCGTGCCCAAGCTAGAACCACTCGCGCAGCCATATCTTGCTAAAGTCAATGAACGGGCGTTTAATGAAGGGACAGCCCTTATCACCGGGATTGTAAACTATAACTGGGAAACTGATGAAGCGTGGAACAACCTGATTGTCTTGGGTAAACGCACTGCCGACTCTACAAGTCCAGACTATCACTATTTTCATAATAACCGCTTTTCCAAACACCACCTTTTACCCGTTGGCGAGTTTGTTCCTTTTGAAGACTTTCTTCGCCCTCTTGCACCGTTATTCGACTTGCCCATGTCGTCGTTTTCACGCGGCGATTTCGAGCAACCGAACTTAGAAGCAAACGGCATTAAACTAGCGCCCGCAATTTGTTTTGAAATTGCGTTTCCACGGCAAGTGTTAGCCAATATCCACGCTGATACCGATATGATAATAACCGTAAGCAATGATGCATGGTTTGGTCGCTCACACGGCCCAGCTCAGCATTTACAAATAGCCCGAATGCGAGCACTTGAACTAGGCCGTCCTGTGTTAAGAGCCACCAATAATGGCATTACTGCCTTTATAAACTATAAGGGGAAAGTAACTTCGGTACTTCCTCAATTTGAAACGGCAAGTATTACGGCACCAGTTATCGCAACCACCGGCTTTACACCGTATTACCACCTGCAAGATCTAGGTGTTTGGTTTATAGTTTTAACGCTTTTGGTTGGGGCGGTTTATATCAAACGAAACGATACCAAAAATTAACGTACGCCCTAACACGTTCTATTAACTACTGTTATTGAAGGAATATGTCGTGACTTGGGCTACCCGTTTTACTAAATTATCGTTCGCTGCAGCGTTTGCCGCAATAGCTTCAACTTCTGCAGCGTTAGCGCAAACGCTCGTCATAACGGCTGATCGCATGGTTGATGTTACAAAAGGCCGCATTGTTGAGCGCGCAGCAATTGTTGTTACCGACAATGTTATTAGTGCATCAGGAGAACTCGATTCACTCACCCTACCAAGCGATGCCAAGCGCATCGACTTAGGCGATGCTACATTAATGCCGGGCCTGATGGATATGCATGTTCATTTAACAAGCGACGCAACACGTCATGGCTATAAACGTTTAGAAGTGTCTCTTCCTCGCGCTGCGATTACAGGTGTAAAACACGCCAAAGCAACTATCGAAGCAGGGTTCACCACCGTTCGAAATGTCGGAGCACCAGGTTTTGCCGACGTTGCACTTCGCGATGCCATTAATGCAGGTGATGTCGAAGGCCCACGTATGTTTGTGGCAGGCCCTAGCCTAGGCGTCACCGGTGGTCACTGTGATAGCAACCTTCTTCCCTACGAATATAACAATTACAGTGAAGGCGTCGCTGATGGCCCTTGGGAAGTCAGAAAAATGGTGCGTCGCAATATCAAATATGGCGCAACTGTTATTAAATTTTGTGCCACTGGTGGTGTATTGTCGAAAGGGACAAAAGTAGGCGCACAACAATATACCTTTGAAGAAATGAAAGCGTTAGTGGATGAAGCCCATTTGCGCGGTTTAACTGTGGCGACACATGCCCATGGAACAAGTGGTATCAAAGCCGCAATTAAAGCAGGCGTCGACTCAGTAGAGCATGTGAGTTTACTAGACGATGAAGCAATTAGTTTGGCGAAAAAGCATGGTACGTATTTTTCGATGGATATTTACGTTACTGAGTACATCTTAGGCGAAGGCGAGAAAGCCGGAATTTTACAAGAGAGCTTAGACAAAGAGCGAGTTGTAGGCAAAACCCAGCGCCAAAACTTCGAGAAAGCCGTTAAGGCAGGCGTAAACATGGTATTTGGCTCTGATGCTGGCGTTTATCCTCATGGCGATAACCCAAAACAGTTTGCACGCATGGTGCAATTTGGCATGACACCAATGCAAGCCATTCAAGCCGCTACCATCAATCCAGCGCGTTTATTAAAACAAGACGCAACACTTGGCAGTTTAGATGAAGGGAAGCTTGCAGATATTGTTGCTGTCCCGGGCAACCCAATGAAAGACATGAGTCTAATGGAGAACGTAGGGTTCGTTATGAAAGATGGGCGCATAGTAAAGCAGTACGCTATGTAACTAATTTATACGAGATTGCTATTTAATAAGACATTGGAAAAATGGCGCTCTGATAATACATGAGCGCCATTTTTTTACTTGAGCCTTTACAGCCTATTGGCTGCCTGCTGCTTGGATTGCCGTCAGAGCAATAGTAAACACGATATCGTCCACCAGTGCACCACGACTCAAGTCGTTTACTGGCTTTCTCATCCCTTGAAGCATTGGCCCAATACATACCAAATCAAAGCTACGCTGAACTGCCTTATAGGTGGTATTGCCGGTGTTAAGATCAGGAAATACAAACACATTCGCCTTGCCGGCTACCGGGCTATTAGGCGCTTTGCTCTTGCCAACACTTTCAATTGCAGCGGCATCGTACTGAAGTGGGCCGTCAATAAGTAAATCAGGACGTAATTCTTGTGCTATTCTTGTCGCTTCACGCACTTTTTCTACATCGCTACCAGCACCTGATGTTCCCGTACTATAGCTAATCATTGCAACACGAGGCTCGATGCCAAACATTTGAGCAGAAGTCGCAGACTGAATCGCAATATCTGCTAACTGCTTAGCGTCTGGATCAGGGTTAATAGCACAGTCACCATAAACGAGTACCTGATCAGGCAATAACATAAAGAAAACTGATGACACTAACGATGCGTTTTCCGCAGTTTTAATAAGCTGCAGTGCAGGCCTTATGGTATTTGCAGTGGTGTTCACAGCGCCTGAGACCAAGCCATCCACATGATTTTGCTGCAACATCATTGTGCCTAGCGTAACGTTATCGTCTAATAACTCTTTGGCAACAACTTCCGTTACCCCTTTGTGACCGCGAAGCGCAACCAAGCCAGAGATATAGTCTTGTTTAATCTCACTGGGTGACAGAATTTCAACACCATCGCCCAACACTACACCTTGTTGCTCTGCAACGCGCCTAATTTCTGTTTCATCACCTAGTAGGACAGGACGTGCCAAACCACGTTTAGCACAAATTGACGCAGCAACTACGGTGCGTGGCTCATTTCCTTCTGGCAGCACAATACGCTTATTAACCTGTCTTGCACGATTAGTGAGATAAAAGCGGAACGCTGAGGGCGATAGTTTCTTCTGACGCGATATTTTTTGCGTCAGCGAGGTAACCCATTTTGCATCTAAACTTTCAGCCGTATGTACCATCACTTTTTCAATGCGCTGACTATCATCAACAGGGACTTCTTGATTAAACGCATGAAGATTTTGTGCGGTTTGCCAGGTATTAGTGTTCACCAACATTACCGGCAAGCCGGTCTCCATCGCCTGGCTGCACAGTGCCATAATGTTTTCATCAGGCTCGTAGCCGCCTGTTAAAAGCAGCGCACCTAGCTTAGTACCATTTAGCGCCGCTAAACAACACGAAACAAACACATCGCCGCGATCACCAGACATCACAAGTAATGCGCCAGGCTTTAGAGTGTGCGTCATATTGTGAATTTCACGGGCACAAAAGGTCACACTACTCAAGCGACGAATAGCCAAGTCACCTTCATTTAACAGTGTGGCATTTAAGTGCTTTGCAACATCAGTTGCACGAGGCGAAACAAGATCTGCACTCCAGTCAATCGTGCCTAGTAAACTCAACCCTTTCTTAAAAATGGGAAGTTCGCGAAGTGCCTGTGTGCGTGATTCATCATGCTCAGGCGCCTCTATAGCACCAATGTCGGCTCTAAGTCGCCCATGTTCATCAAACGGCGCATTAACCTTGTTGAAAATACATCCCACCACTTTTTGACTTTTGTGGCCGCCATAAGTGTCGACTACAATTTCAAGACGATGATTAAGATCGGTTACCGAGTCGTTACCCGGCACTGCAACAAAGACAATATCAGCGTCAAGCGCGCGGCTTATTTCCAAATTCAGGCGCTCAGCATAGGGGTGATGTCGTGTAGTAACCAACCCTTCTATAACAGTGACAGCTTCTTGCTCAGAGTTATCTTCAAAGCGTTCAATAATTTCTTCAAGTAATTCGTCAGTATTATCGTTACTGATCATGCGCTCTACATAGTCTAGCGAGAAGGGAGTAATCGGCGATACGCTAGCGTGGTGCGCGATAATAGCAGTGGAACGCTCTTCCCCATTGTCGCCTTTTCTTGGCTGCGCAACAGGTTTAAAAAAGTTTAGTTTAATACCTTGCTCTTCGATAGCACGAACAAGACCCATGCTGACAGTAGTAAGACCGACACTGGTTCCTACTGGGATCAACATAATTCGGCGAGACATAGCGACTCCTGTGCGTGCCGTTAGTATATAACGGCAGTTTCTCTTGATAAAAGTTAAGCGAACTCAGCCGCTTCGGCGGCAATAACCCACTCTTCGTTAGTGGGCACTACAAAAACTGATGTAGTAGATGAAGACGTGGAGATTTCTCCCCCTTTTCCAAATCGCGCCTCAAGGTTCTTTTGTTCATCAACTGTGATACCAAAATGTTTAAAATAGCCCATAGTGGTTTCGCGAATAAGTGATGAGTTTTCACCGATGCCACCCGTAAACACAATGGCGTCTAAACTTGGAACACTGACCATATAGCCAGAGATATATTTAGCAAGGCGATAACAAAAAATCTCAATTGCTAGCTGCGCACCTTCATGGCCTTTAAGCGCCTCATCTTCCAACGTTCTGCAATCATTGCTAAGCGCTGAAATGCCAAGCAATCCAGACTGCTTGTTGAGTAGGTCATTAATTTCGTCAGCCGTTTTGCCAAGCTTTTTCTGTAACGTACCCGGTAATGAAGGGTCGAGGTCGCCACAACGCGTGCCCATAACTAGCCCTTCAAGCGGCGTAAACCCAAGACTAGTATCAACCGCTTCACCCTGCTCAATAGCAGATACACTGCATCCGTTGCCCAAGTGAGCGCTGATGATACTGGTTTGTGAGACAGGCTTATTGAGCAAACCAGCAGTGCTATCTAGAATAAATTTGTGGCTGGTGCCATGGAATCCATAGCGCCTAATGCCATGTTCTTTATACAATTCAATTGGTAGTGCATAAATAAACGCTTTTTGCGGCATACTTTGAAAAAAAGACGTGTCAAATCCTGCAACATGCGGCAAGTCTGGATAAGCCATTTGGGCTGTGACTATGCCTTTTAGGTTGGCCATATTGTGCAGTGGCGCCATACTGGCATAGGCTTCAATGGCCGAAAGAACGTCTTCATTCACCAAGGCTGCTTGTTTGAATTTTTCACCACCGTGAACCACGCGATGTCCAATTGCAATAGGCTTCACACCGGTTTTTGCAATGATCTCTTGAATAGCATTAAGTGCTTCTGTGTGGCCCGCTTTTTCACCTAGGCGCTGTTTTGATTTTTCACCATTAAGCTTGTATGACAAACTCGCGTCACTGTTGCCTAGACTTTCCGCAATACCAGATAACCCTGCTACACCAGTATCAGCATCTATAATGGCAAACTTCACCGATGAGCTGCCGCAATTTAATACAATAACTTCTTTTTTCATTTGGCTTTTTTAGTAAAATTGTTGAGATATCGAGTCAGATCAAATTGTAGCATTTATAATCAGCAGCGTTGGTTAACGTTATGCTAAATATTCTATAAAAATTATCGCATACGCTTGTTTTTGCAAAGGTCTTTGACTTTTTTGCAAACGCGTAAAGATAGCCGTGAGCGACTTCGAATTACTGCCAGTTTTGGTGTTGCTACTCTAGACAACGCACTTTCATTTGAGCACACAGTTAACAATGCTGACAAAGCACTTTATGCTGCAAAAGAAAGTGGCCGAAATAAAGTCGAAGTAAAAAGGCGATGAAATTCAATACCATAAAAAAATTTAGATTTTTTTTGCTTTTTAAGCATTGAAAAGAAATCAACCAATCCTATATATAATTTGTCGGCGCTGAAAGGTCAGGTCGACAACACCGCCGCCGCGAAGTCGGGGCACATTAATTTAAACATATTGCTTAATTTTGAGGATATGACTATGCGTACTATCGATCTATCTCCACTTTACCGTTCTTTTATTGGTTCAGACCACCTAGCGTCACTTATTGATGCAGCATCTCGCGCTGAGAAACAAAGTACTTATCCGCCGTACAACATCGAACTGTTAGGCGATGACAAGTATCGGGTGACTATGGCAATCGCTGGCTTTAGTAAAGATGACGTTTCTATTCAAGTTGAAGAAAACACGCTTACTATAACTGGTACCAAAAAAGCGGAAGAGAAAGAAAATAAAGAGCGTAAGTTCTTACACAAAGGTATTTCTGAGCGTAATTTTGAACGCAAATTCCAACTGGGCGATCACGTAAAAGTGCTTGCAGCAGACATGGAAAATGGCCTTTTACATATCGATATGGAGCGAGTCATACCTGAAGCCAAGAAACCTCGTCAAATCGAAATTGGCTCTCGCTTACTTGAGAACTAATACGTAAAAATTCTTGGTTTGTTTCCCAACTTTTTAGCGGCGCCGTATGGCGCCGTTTTTTTATTTGGGGATTCTTTTCTTAGAAAGTTTCTTGCTAAGCATTAGCGTAAAACGCAAAGGTTAATACGCCCTAGTCTATAAAAATCGTGTAATTGGCTTTACCCGCTTCAGACGATTGAAAGTGCCCGTGAATTTCTTTCCCCGCTAGCTCTCCGGTAGCCGAGGATGCTATTGCATTAAATTCGCTGCTTGCAACGCCACCTGTAAATTTACCACTGTGCACTAAAGTCACCGTTCCACGTAAACCATTTATCACACCGACAAACGATTCGAAGCCAGTAAACCTAGCTTCTGCTGGAGACTGATAACTCATAAGAAATTCGATGTCTGCCTCGCCTGCCATATCACCAGAGTAGGCCTGACTAATGGAAGCATGTGAAGTTTTAACTCCTTCACATTTTTCTGAAAGTGTCTCTTCTTCCCAACGCGTGATTAAGAATTGTCCTTTACATTCCATTACTTAAATCCTGAATTTTTTGCCATGCTAACCTGCTTCGCAAAAAAATCAAAGTGCGGAAATTGTAACAGGCTGTTCAGATAAGTCCTTTTAGCGTGGCAAGTCCGAAGGCATTACACGTACTGGCATCTTTGATTTCGCCAGTGAGGATTTTTTCTCGTAACTCATTTAGTGCCAGGGGGACGATACGTAAATCTTCTTCCTCGACGTCAAGCTTCTGCTCGCCCTGACTCAGCCCTTTAGCAACATAGATATGATATCCCTGATTGCAAAAACCATAGGCCAGATACTGGAAACCCACGTAAATCATTTGTGTCGCCGAAAGGCCGGTTTCTTCCTTAAGTTCCCCAGCAGCAAGCTCTGCGGGGTCGGCATCAGGATTTGCCTCCCATGCGCCTTGGGGGAACTCAAGTTGACGCTCACCAATGGTATAACGATACTGTTCAACCATATACACAACATCATTTTCTATTGGCAAGATAATCGCAAAATCAGGCTTTTCTACTACACCATAAATACCTTCATTTCCGCTTTTGCGGCGAATTTTGTCTTCCCGCACCCTAAGCCATTTGTTTTGATACACCACTTTTGAATCTAGTGTTTCTATATCAGCCATCGTTTTTCGTATTCTTCTTTTAGACAATAAATTAGCGCGATATTGCGAAATCAAGTTTATCTACAATAACGACTAATCGGCTTTAAATCCATCGATGGTATGCTGTAATAGCTGATTGTTGGCTTGCATTTCACCTGACAAATTTGAAAGATTTTGCGCAATATCCACTTCGTGCCTTGCGGCTTCTTCCACTGTCACCAGTTCTTTAGCAATCTCTTCTGTCGTGACAGACTGCTGTTCAGCGGCGGATGACATATTGTTCGCCATATCCTCTACATTACCAGCAGCCTCTTTTACTTGCTCGGCTGTTTTGCGCCCTTCTGTGGTAGTTTCCATAGAGTTAGATATCGATTCAACGTTCTTATTAATATCGTTAACAACGACGACGCTTGCTTCTCTTAGACTAGACAGAAGCGTCGAAATTTTATCAGACGACTCTCGGCTACTTTGCGCCAGTTTTCGTACTTCGTCTGCGACAACAGCAAATCCGCGCCCATGTTCGCCTGCGCGCGCAGCCTCTATCGCAGCATTAAGTGCTAATAAGTTGGTTTGATCTGATAATGTGTTGATGGTTTCTAAAATGGTAGAGATTTCGCCAACTTTCATCTCCATCTCGCCGGCATTTTTTTGCACGCCTTTAATATCATCAGCAAGCACTTCCATACTGTTTCTAATATTTTGGTTAGCCTTTAAAGATTGATTCGCCAACTCATCTAATTGCTTACTGGCACTAAGTGTATCAAGTGAGGACTGCGCAATTTCCCTGCTTGTGACTGCAACCTGCTCCACTGCAGAGGCTATATTTGCGGTCAGTTGTTGAGTATTCCCCGCATCTTTAAGCATTTCACTGCTGGCTTTCTCAAGCTGTGCTGATAACCGACTGCTTGTCGCTATTGATGTCCCTAAGCCTTTCACCAAATCACGCAGTGCAAGTATGGTGGTATTTACCGAGCGTGATATCTCACCCAATTCATTGCTGGTACTCATACTCACATCAACGGTTAAATCACCTTGTGTGGCGATTTTATCCAAATTAGCAACGAGTACCTTTAACTGCTTGGTAATGATACTTATTAGAGCCTGATAAATAATTGCGATAAAAACAATAACTAGCACAACCATAACTATGGTAATGATAAGAGCAGAATAAGCACTACTCGCTTTATCATCGGCGTTCTGCTTAACTTGCTCGAACACCGTGCCTAATATTTTGGCCACTTGACCAATTTGTTCAGTCGCCATACCAAACCACTCACTGCTGCTAGGCAAAGTGGTGAAATCTGGTGACTCTTGAATGGCTCGCGCAGAAATGTCATCAATACGCTCAGATACTGAGCTTGAAGACAATGCTTTAAATTGACTAAGAAACTCATCACTAAGGTTCAGTAAAAGCTTGTCTGTTAAGTAAGTAATCTCTCGATTGTAAGCTTCTACTTCATCTCTTACGGCTTCACTGATCGAACGCTTTGCCATGACCGCGTTCAGTTTACCCCGCCGCTGGCCTAGTTTTTCTTTCATTTGGGCTAGTAAAAGCCCTTGGGTTAGCAATTGCTTTGCACTGCTGTCTGAAACCAGAAGCGTAAACGAATTTGCCGCATTAAGTGCTCTTGAGTTAAGGCCACTGTAATATTTAAATGCCTGTTTTCCTTGAAGATTGTCCACATTTGAACGTACGGTACCTTTATTGTTCTCCCACGTGTACAGTGGATTCAAAATATTGTTCACTTGAAACGTTTCAGGCCAATCAGCGTTGGCGACAGTGCGAAGGTTATCGAGCGCGTCATCGGCTTTTTCTCTCTGTGCTTTTACTTTAGCGCGCGCTTCTTCAGTTGGGTTACCTAAAAAGCCTGCGGTTAGGCCTCGCTCTACTGCATGGTGATGAGCTACACGTTCAACTGCTGACACCAAGGTGACAAGGTCCGTATCCAAATCGGCGTTTACCATTTCAGTGCGGGATTGATTAATGTCTTTAAACGCTAAAAATGCAATAGACAAAAACAGTGTGCCTGTACCTATAAGCGTTAATTGAACGACGGAAAGTCGATTAATGAGTACCAAGATATACTCCTCCTTTTGTTCGACTAAACAGCGTAGAGCGCGCGCAGAACTAGAAAATTTAGACTATCAAGGGGGAGAGCTTTGATCTTACGTGTTTCCGGCAGATTCTTCTCGTTCGATTTAATTTAATAATCTCTTTGCGCCGTAAAAACCCCAAAAACGTACAAGTATGCTGTTTCTCCGCCCTTTGTACACAAAAAAAGTATAGGTGGTAA
The DNA here is from genome assembly GCF_020515205.1 of Alteromonas sp. McT4-15. NCBI lineage: Bacteria > Pseudomonadati > Pseudomonadota > Gammaproteobacteria > Alteromonadales > Alteromonadaceae > Alteromonas > Alteromonas sp. McT4-15. The sequence goes on along the minus strand of NZ_JAJALG010000011.1, from coordinate 80,616 downwards.
TTTAAAAAGTGAGAGATGAATTAGCTAAATTATTATTTTATTTAGGTATAGATGAAAAAAAACGCCACTAATGCGAATTAATGACGTTTTTTGTTTAGGACAAGCAGAGTATAACTAAATGTATTCTACTTCGATGATTTCAACTTCTACTGCACCTGCTGGCGTTTGAATAGTTACCATGTCATCAAGTTCTTTACCGATAAGGCCACGGGCTATTGGTGAATTGACCGATATCAGGTTGTTTTTAATATCAGCTTCATCATCGCCGACTATGCGGTATGTCGTTTCTTCATCAGTATCGACGTTCAAAATTGTAACAGTAGTGCCAAAAATGACCTTGCCTGTGTTCTCCATCTTTGTAACGTCGATTATCTGAGCATTAGAAAGCTTGCCTTCAATATCCTGAATACGGCCTTCACAAAAGCTTTGCTGTTCACGAGCAGCGTGATACTCGGCATTCTCTTTAAGATCGCCGTGCTCGCGCGCTTCAGCAATCGATTCGATAATACGCGGACGGGTTTTAGTTTTAAGTTCGTTTAATTCGTCACGCAGCATTTGAGCGCCACGCGCTGTCATTGGATACTGACTCATGAATACAGTCTCGCCTAACTAGTAATTTAAAACAGAAAAGTGCGCCGCATAGGCGCACTTTTTATTCATTCACACAAATGTAATACAACTAGGATACCTCGTATCCTAGCGTATGTCATTAGTGTTTGATTCTAGCGTGTAGTTCTTGAACCGATGCTACTTTATTGCGGTCATCAGCCGACTTCGCACGAATAGTCGCAAATGCGGCATTCATGGTAGTTGTGTAGGTTACTTTATTAAGTAACGCTTCACGACGAATGTAAACCGAGTCAGTGATGGCTTGGCGACCTTCAGTTGTGTTAATCAAATAGGCGTATTCACCGTTTTTGATTGCATCAACAATGTTTGGTCGACCTTCAGACATTTTATTCACAACGGTGCTCATGATGCCTGCATCATATAGCGTAGTTGCGGTACCGCGTGTCGCTTCAATTTTGAAGCCAGCATCTACAAGTGCTTTTGCCAGTTCAATCATACGAGGTTTGTCGTTATCACGAACCGAAATAAGTGCTTTACCCTCTTTCGGAAGCGGAGCACCAGCGCCTAGGTTTGCTTTAGCGTAAGCTTCTTCAAACGTATCGCCTACACCCATTACCTCACCCGTAGAGCGCATTTCTGGGCCTAGTAGTGGGTCTACACCTTGGAACTTAGCAAACGGAAGTACCACTTCTTTCACTGAGTAGAAAGGAGGAATGACTTCTTCAGTTACACCCTGCTCTGCCAAGCTAACACCTGCCATTGCACGTGCAGCCACTTTCGCAAGTGGAATACCAGTGGCTTTAGACACAAACGGAACGGTACGCGCTGCGCGTGGGTTTACCTCGATTAGGTACACTTCACCGTCTTTAATGGCGAACTGTGTATTCATCAAGCCCACTACGCCAAGTTCAAGCGCCATGGCTTTAACTTGCTCACGCATTACGTCCTGAATCTCTTTAGACAGTGAGTGAGGAGGCAGTGAACATGCAGAGTCACCAGAGTGAACACCCGCTTGTTCGATGTGCTCCATAATTCCGCCGATAACCACTTCTTTACCGTCGCAAATCGCGTCGATATCAACTTCAATGGCATCGTCTAGGAAACGGTCAAGCAATACAGGGGCGTCGTTAGACACTTTTACCGCTTCGTTTAAGTAGCGCTTCAGGTCTTTAATGTCGTATACGATTTCCATCGCGCGACCGCCTAGTACGTAACTTGGGCGAACAACTAGCGGGAAGCCAATTTCTTCAGCCATTGCTAGGGCTTGCTCAACGTTAGTTACCGTCGCGTTAGCTGGCTGCTTAAGGTTAAGCTTGTTCACCATTTGCTGGAAACGCTCACGGTCTTCAGCGCGGTCAATAGCTTCAGGTGAAGTGCCAATAATGGGTACCCCTGCCGCTTCAAGTGCGCGTGCTAGTTTAAGTGGTGTTTGACCACCGTACTGCACGATAACGCCTTTCGGGTTTTCTTTCGCGACAATCTCAAGCACGTCTTCAAGGGTTACGGGCTCGAAGTACAAACGATCTGACGTGTCGTAGTCGGTTGAAACGGTTTCAGGGTTACAGTTAACCATGATAGTTTCGTAGCCGTCTTCGCGCATAGAGAGTGCAGCGTGAACACAGCAATAATCGAATTCGATGCCCTGTCCGATACGGTTTGGACCACCGCCCAATACCATGATCTTGTCGTTATCTGTTGGCGCTGCTTCACACTCTTCGTCGTACGTTGAGTACATGTAAGCCGTGCTAGTTGAGAACTCTGCCGCACAGGTATCTACCCGCTTGTATACTGGTGAAATGCCAAAGCCACGGCGCGTTTCACGAACATCGCTTTCTGCTACTTTGGTAAGCTCAGCAAGACGCGTATCAGAGAAGCCTTTACGCTTAAGTGAACGCATTAGCTCTGCATCAATACCAGGTAAACCAAGTTCGGCCACTTTAGCTTCAAGAAGAATAAGGTCTTCAAGCTGTACTAAGTACCAGCGGTCAATGTTGGTAAGGTTAAATACCTCGTCAACCGTCATACCCATACGGAATGCATCACCGATGTACCAAATACGTTCTGCGCCAGGCTGTCGTAGTTCGTAAACAACCTTGTTGCGCGACTCTGGGTCGTCAAGGTCTACCATTGGGTTTAAGCCAGTTGCGCCTACTTCTAGGCCGCGAAGGGCTTTTTGCAGTGACTCTTGCTGGTTACGGCCAATGGCCATAACCTCACCTACCGACTTCATTTGAGTCGTTAGACGGTCGTTTGCACCAGCGAACTTCTCAAAGTTAAAGCGTGGGATCTTAGTCACAACGTAGTCAATTGAAGGCTCGAACGACGCAGGTGTTAATCCACCTGTGATATCGTTCGCGAGTTCATCTAGTGTGTAACCGATTGCTAGTTTTGCTGCCACTTTTGCAATTGGGAAACCCGTCGCTTTAGACGCTAGTGCTGATGAACGCGATACGCGCGGATTCATCTCGATGATAACCATACGACCTGTTTTAGGATCTACACCAAACTGTACGTTTGAACCTCCGGTTTCAACACCAATCTCGCGCAGTACAGCCATGGCTGCATTACGCATTAGCTGGAATTCTTTGTCGGTTAGCGTCTGTGCTGGTGCTACAGTGATAGAGTCACCGGTGTGAACACCCATAGGGTCGAAGTTTTCGATAGTACATACAATAATGCAGTTATCTGCTTTATCGCGTACCACTTCCATTTCGTACTCTTTCCAGCCTAGTAACGACTCATCTATAAGCAGTTCGCTAGTAGGTGAAAGGTCAAGGCCACGGTGGCAAATTTCATTAAATTCATCAATGTTGTACGCGATACCACCGCCGGTTCCGCCCATGGTGAAAGACGGACGAATAATACAAGGGAAACCAATGCGGCTTAGAACATCGTGCGCTTCATCCATGCTGTGCGCGATTTCCGCACGAGGACATTCAAGGCCGATGTTTTTCATCGCTTGGTCAAAACGCTCGCGGTTTTCCGCTTTATCGATAGCATCTGCCGTCGCACCGATAAGCTCACAACCGAACTCTTCCAAAACACCATGTTTGTCTAAGTCTAACGCACAGTTAAGTGCCGTTTGACCACCCATAGTTGGAAGGATCGCGTCTGGACGTTCTTTTTCAATAATCTTGCGCACTACTTCCCAGTGAATTGGCTCGATGTACGTTGCATCTGCCATTTCTGGGTCGGTCATAATGGTGGCTGGGTTAGAGTTCACCAAAATAACACGGTAGCCTTCTTCGCGAAGGGCTTTACACGCTTGCGCGCCTGAATAGTCAAATTCACAAGCCTGGCCAATAACAATAGGGCCAGCACCAATGATAAGAATACTTTTTATGTCGGTACGTTTTGGCATAGCGGGCTAATTCCTACTGCTTGTGTTGTTCAATGAGTTCAATGAAGTGGTCAAATAACGGTGCCGCTTCATGTGGACCTGGGCTTGCTTCAGGGTGACCTTGGAAGCTAAACGCAGGCTTGTCGGTGCGGTGAATACCTTGCAACGACTTGTCGAACAACGAAATGTGAGTTACTTCTAGGTTATCTGGCAAGCTAGACTCATCAACAGCGAAACCGTGGTTTTGGCTGGTGATCATAACTACATTACGCTTGAGGTCTTTAACCGGGTGGTTTGCACCATGGTGACCGAATTTCATTTTCACTGTTGTTGCACCACTTGCTAGGGCAAGTAACTGGTGACCAAGACAGATTCCAAAAACAGGAATGCCAGTCTCAACAATGGTTTTAATAGCCGTAATCGCGTAATCACAAGGCTCAGGGTCGCCCGGGCCATTTGACAAGAATACGCCATCTGGATTCATGGCTAACACACCTTCGGCAGGCGTTTGTGCAGGTACCAAGGTTACTTTACAACCGCGGTCAGCAAGCATGCGAAGAATGTTGTTTTTAACACCAAAATCGTAAGCTACAACGTGGTATTTTGTTTCACTTGGCGTGACATAACCTTTACCAAGTTCCCAGCTACCTTCAGTCCATGTTTTTGGCTCAGTAATGCTTACTACTTTTGCCAAATCCATGCCTTTAAGGCCAGGGAAAGCTTTTGCTTGCGCTAATGCGCTAGACTCGTCTAATTCATCAGTACAAATGATGCAGCCATTTTGTGCACCTTTGTCTCGCAAGATACGCGTTAAACGGCGTGTATCTATATCAGCAATACCCACAACGCCTTTCGCTTTTAGGTATTCAGACAATGTTTGCTGTTGACGAAAGTTACTAGCAACAAGAGGTAGGTCACGAATGATAAGACCTTTTGACCAGATTTTATCTGCTTCAACGTCTTCGTCGTTAGTGCCGGTGTTGCCAATGTGTGGATAAGTAAGGGTGATGATTTGTTCAGCGTAGGATGGGTCGGTGAGAATTTCTTGATAGCCAGTCATGGAAGTATTAAAAACGACTTCCCCGACGGCGGAGCCTGTAGCGCCTATCGCCGTACCTTTAAAAACAGAACCATCCTCTAACACCAAAAGGGCAGAATTAGCCAAGTCAACCTCCAGATTAAGGATAACTATGTGTTTGTGCAGTTTTTCGCACAAACCCCACAAAAAACGGGAGTTATTGATAACAATACATCCCGTTTTACGATCTTTGCAGCTAATAAAACCGCACTCTTCAGCCATTTATAAGACTTAAGAATACGAAATTCTGGCAAATTCCGGCGAGTATACATCACTCATCGAAAATGGCAAATTTATTTGCAATAATTTATCAAAATAACGCTTTTATCACCTTTTTTGCTCAGAACCATCGAAAGTACGGCTTATTGCTCATTAATAGTGCAACTTTAGGCTAACTTATTCGACAACTACTCATTACAAGCGTTATCTGCTAGAGGTGTTACACCTTTAAATTAAGTACATCCACCATGGAGTATAGACCAGGTTCCTTGCCATACAACCATTGCGCAGCATGAACAGCACCTTTCGCAAAAGTTAATCGACTTGAAGCCTTATGCGTTATTTCTAATCGCTCACCGATGTCGGCAAAAAGCGCAGTATGCTCACCTACAATGTCCCCTGCCCTGACAGTTGCAAAGCCGATTGTTCCTTGATCGCGCTCTGGCTCTTTTCCTTCTCTACCGTATACCGCACACATCTTTAGGTCTCTTCCTAACTCATCTGCAATAGCTTCACCAATTGCCATTGCCGTACCCGAAGGTGCGTCTTGCTTAAATCTGTGATGGGCTTCTGTAATCTCAATGTCGGCCGTATTACCTAGTACGCTTGCGGCTTGACGAACCAATGACAACATGAGATTGACGCCAACACTGTAATTAGCAGCAAACACAATGGGAATGTGCTTCGCTGCATCTTTTAACGCGGCTAACTGCTCATCATTAAGGCCAGTTGTGCCTATCACTACAGGCATCTTATGTCTCACACACCACGCTAAATTGTTTTCAATAATCGATGGGAGCGTGAAATCAATCATTACATCGGCGTCATCTCCTGACAGCAATGAAACCGCAGTGCAATCTACCTCTTTTTTACCAATTCCCGCGAGTTCACCCACATTCATGCCAACCCAAGGCGAGTCATCTCTTACCGTAGCGACACTAAGTTCTGCATTGTCACTTAAGTCAAGTGCCTCTATCAGCACGCGTCCCATACGCCCGTTGGCGCCAAATAATCCTACTTTCATCATTATGCTTACACTTATTCATTACCTTCAAACTTGCTGGCATTGTGCCAAATACCGAGCCTAATGCAATGTGATTATGGTATTAGATATATTAATGCCGATGGTACGGGTTGGTTTGTTTGCCCGCAAGCCAACCATAAAGCAAAAAGCTACCCTTTAAACCAGTTTAATAGCCCCATATTTTAGGTAAGATGGTGGTTTATTTATTGGGGTTGAAGAACTTTATATGGAAAAAGTGCTTATTTGGGATTTGCCCACACGTGCATTTCACTGGTTGTTAGTAGTAAGTCTTATTGCGCAGTATATGACGGTCGAATGGCTCGATAATGCCATTCAGTGGCATTTTTATATTGGTTATTTCACGCTATTTCTTATTACGTTTAGGGCGATGTGGGGCATAATTGGAACCGAACACGCCAGGTTTGCCAGTTTCGTGAAAGGGCCTCGCGCGGTTTGGCGCTACGCAAAAACACTTTTTGATAAAGATTCACCAGAATCTCTCGGTCATAACCCGCTTGGTGGCTGGTTTGTTATTGTTATGTTGCTGCTAGTGGCGGTTCAAGCCATTTCAGGGTTGTATATGACCGACGATGTATTTCTCGACGGTCCCTACCGCCAGTTAGCTGACGAAGAGACGTTAGCGATAATGAGCACAATACATCACGTAGCCTTTGATGCATTGCTTTACGTTATTGGTCTGCACATCGCAGCCGTTGTGTTTTACACAATCTACAAAAAGCAAAAACTTGTACCGCCCATGATAGATGGTGCCAAAGAAACACGAGACCTCGGCATTTTTCATTCCCGTATGCGTTTGGCATTGGTTGTTGCCATAGTCGCGGCAGCAATCGTCTATGTTGCTATAGAGGTGTACCCACCAACACCGGGTGCAGGTGAGTACTATTATTACTAACCATTTATTCGGCGTTTAATACCAAACCTTTCTCTTTCATAAGCGAGGTTATTTCGCTAACGCTGGCAGGGTCGTCAATAGTAGACGGTACAGTTACCGACTCATTGGCGGCTATTTGTCTAAGTAGTTTGCGTAAAATTTTACCTGAGCGCGTTTTGGGTAATCGATTGACGACAATGGCTCTTTTGAAACTAGCAACGGGTCCAATGGTCTCTCTTACACGAGTAATCAGTTCTTTTTCTAACTCCGCTTCATTAATATTGACACCATCTTTGAGCAATACTAGTCCCACCGGCATTTGTCCTTTAAGTGCATCGTGGATCCCAATAACACTGCATTCTGCCACAGCAGGGTGCGCTGCAAGGACTTCTTCCATTTCTCCTGTTGATAGGCGATGGCCTGCCACGTTTATGACATCGTCGGTACGTCCCATGATAAAGACAAAACCGTCTTCATCAATATAGCCGTTGTCACCTGTACTGTAGTAGCCCTCAAATTCTCGCAGGTAACCATCAACAAACCTCTCATGATCCTGCCAAATTGTCATCATGCAGCCAGGCGGTAGTGGTAATTGAATTGCGATAGCACCTTTTTCTCCCCTCTCCTGCTCTTGAGTAGCACTTTGTAGTACTTTTACATTAAAACCAGGAGTGGGAACACTCGACGAGCCCGGTTTAGTTTGCTTGGCTTCAATTCCCATGGGATTTGAGCAAATTGGCCAGCCCGTTTCTGTTTGCCACCAGTGATCAATAACAGGAACGCCCACTTTCTCATGGGCCCAATAATAAGTAGGAGGATCGAGCCGTTCGCCAGCCATGAACAGCGTACGTAAACTTGAGATGTCGTATTGTTCAATGAAAGAAGCTTCGGGATCTTCTTTTCGAATTGCGCGAAAGGCGGTAGGGGCTGCAAATAAGACATTGATACGGTGGGCTTCCACCATCCGCCAAAATGCCCCAGCATCGGGAGTACCCACTGGCTTGCCTTCATACATAACCGTGGTCGCACCTTTAATTAGCGGTCCATAAACAATATAAGAATGCCCCACAACCCAACCCACATCAGATGCAGCCCAGAACACGTCATTTTGGTCAATGCCGTAAATGGCCTCCATAGAATAGTTCAGGGCTACCGCGTGCCCCCCATTGTCGCGTACTACCCCTTTGGGCTTTCCGGTTGTGCCTGAAGTGTAGAGTACGTAAAGCGGATCAGTTGAATCAAGTTCAGTGGCCGCTACGGCCTCGCTTGTAGACATAAGATAATCCCAATCGTGGTCGTATCCCGTATCGAGTTTAGCTTTGTGCTGAGGGCGCTGAAAAAGAATGCATCCATTTGGCTTATGTGTCGCTAACTGAATTGCTTCATCAACAAGTGGTTTGTAAGGCAGTAGCTTCTTGCCTTCAATACCACAAGAAGCCGTAACAATGAGTTTTGGCGTTGCATCATCAATTCGAACAGCCAGTTCATTTGATGCGAATCCACCAAATACAACTGAGTGAATGGCCCCTATTCGGGCACAGGCCAGCATTGCAATTGCTGCTTGTGGGATCATAGGCATATAAATAATAACTCTATCACCCTTGCCCACATTGAGCCTTGTTAAGGCCCCCGCAAATGTTGCCACCTCATTTAAGAGCGCTTCGTAGGTATAGTGCGCAACTGTGTTTGTCACTGGCGAGTCGTAGATAAGCGCGGTCTTGTCACCGCGCCCTTCCTTAACGTGATGATCGAGTGCCAGATAGCTGGTATTAAGCTTGCCGCCCTTAAACCAATCAAAATAGCCATTTGAAGACGATGTGCAGCCTTTTTGTGGTTTGCTGAACCACGCTAGCGCACCAGACTTTTCTAACCAGAAGTCATCAGATGAATTGGTAGAGGCAAGGTATTCATTTTTATAGTTCATAACCATATCCATTGTAGGGTTTACTAAAACACTACAACGGATCGTTCAATACTGCTTATAAGACTTCAGGCTTATAGTCGACAAACCGTTGAAAAAAATGAAAATTAATTGATTACTTTTACGAAAACAGTCGTTATAAACACTTCGCTGATACTGTACTTCGTTTGTCTTAGGAAAACGTGATTCACACTAGCCGCGCAATGAAAGGGTCATTGTACTATTGAGAACTGAAACTTATCTTTCCACTGTGAAACGCCCATGGGCTTATCAAGAAAGTAGCCTTGAAATGCGATGCAGCCACATTGTTTTGCATGGCTAAGTTGTTCTTCATTCTCTACACCTGACGCCACTACGTTTAGGCGCAAAGTACGTGCAAGATAACAAAAGTGCTTTACCGCCAACCGATCAGATGTAGAACTTGCCAAATTAGCTATAAACTTTTTGTGTACTTTAATTTCTGTTAGCGGCAACGTCTGCAGTATATTGAAGTTAGCATTTACGGTACCGAAATCGTCGATGGAAACAAAAAAGCCTAAATTGACTAATTCATATACTCTGGCTTGTATGGTGTTAACGCTGTCAACCAAAGCACTTTCTCTCAGCTCTAAAGAGAGTAACTTACGAGGCAATTTCCATTTATCAACGATTGCAATGAACTTACAAATGAAGTCACCCCGCGCTAGATGTCGCGCGCTTAAATTGAGCGATAGTAACGTTTCTGCGCCATTCTCTATACACTCACTGAGCAGTTCACACGCCGCATTACACACCCATAAATCAAGGTCGGCGATGTAGTCGCACTCTTCGGCAATAGTAATGAAGTCTTGTGGGAACATCACGCCTAATTGTGGATGTTTCCACCTCACCAACACTTCTGACTTAGTAAGCTTTTGATCGTCATTGTATTGCGGTTGAAGTTCAATGAAAAACTCGCCTTGTGCCAGTGCGCGGTTAAAGGAATGCTTTATGTAGTTGTGGCGCTCAACGTCAAGGTTATTAACACGACAATATTCAGCTGAAATAACACAATCCTTGAGGGGAAAGTAGCGTCTATCTGGTCTGTCGCATAACAAATCAAACAACTTCCTACTGGACAAATGTCGGTACAATAAAGTGCAACTTGATAATTGGGCATGCACTTTCAATAGGTCATTATGCATATTGACTGGTAGCAAAACATGTTCCTGCAAGAGCATATAGGCTGTATCAATAGCATGTGTTGCCTCTTCTTCTGAGTGAAAAAATGCCTTTATAAACAGATAAAATGTGCTGCCTTCGGCCTTACATAACAGGTAGTCTTGATTCGGGTTATTTTCAAAAACGCGATGGAGACGCTGTGCAAATACCCGCAGTATGTATCCCACGGTTGGCTGGCCGTAAGCGCGCTCATATTCTTCGGTATTTTTCACTGACACCCGTAAGCAGGCACAATGAGACTTCAGTTGTTCAGATGAGAGGTTTAATTCATTTATATAGTGAGTAAGCAAGTGGGTGTTTTGTAAACCCGTTACACTTTCTCTAAACGCTAGCTCTTTTAAATGCTCCAATTGGTGAATGTGAGTCGTAGCGTCGCTAATGGTTGCTATTGAAATATTCTGGTTATGGATAGTGTTGTGGACCACTCGTATCTCACAAGCTATTCGCCGACCACTTTTATGACGTATTGGCTCAATTGAACCACAGTTTGGCAAACATTGTTGCTCTTCTGTGGCATTTGAAAGAAGTATTGAGCGTTGTTGTGCATCTTTGCGATAAGTGATCAGCAACCTCACATCTTGCCCAATCAAATCCTCAGGCTTGAACCCGAGCATGCTATCTACGCGATTGTTTACTGACAATATCGTGCCGGATTTATCAAAACTCATCACTACGACCTGGGCACTATTTAAAAGCGAGGCCATGTATTCTGCAAAGTTCTGTTGAGATTCAGACAACCTTTGAACATCAGAGTCGTCTTGAATTGCGCCATACAGACGTGAAACTCTTCCTCGTTGTGCTCTTTCAGTTGAGTACTGCAAATGCGTAGTAAGTTTAACGCTCTTGCGCTGACCTTTTGCGTTAACAAAATTGAAGTAATGCACAAACGATTTATCCCGTCTAATCGCTTTGTGTAATAGTTTACGCAACTGCTGACGCGTATCGCTATCAAAAAAGTCGAATGCACGTCTTATGTTAATTTTCGACAAATGCTCTAGTCCTAACAGGTCCTTAGTCACTGAAGTGGCCGTTAGCACGCCAGAGAGTCGGTCTACCTCCCACGCCCCCACTCTAGAAAGTGAACTAACTTCTTCTAATAAATTAATCTGAGTTTCCAAACGCTCAGAATAAGGATGTTGCGACAATTGATAATGAAGGCCTATTTCAACTTTTTGTCTTGCAATATCGACATAATCTTGCTGGTGTGCGTTAAGAAATGGCGTTTTGAAAAAAGAAAGTAATACACCCACAACTTCATTTTGAAGGTTGCTAATTGATGCGATGACGATAAAGCCATCTGAGAATTGCTGTAACACCTCCGGTAGCGCAAAGTCGCATGCGGAGATGGGCGCACTGAGTGTGGTCATTGATACCATTAAACTGACATGCATTGGACATTTAATTACATCGCCCTCTAAAAAAGCATATTCACTGTCTGTTTCAATGATAGTTGCATTTCCGTTATGTGGGTTGATAGACGCAAACAATACACAACGAGCATCGGCTCGCTGCTTAGTGTTATCAAGAAGCCTGTTGAACTGTTGTGGTGAACTTTGCATGTTCATCAACATGCGTTTACTGCGTAAATCCATCTATGCCAACCTTTCGAATACTTGCTTATGTTGTAGCAAAACATTCGGCGCAGTACAGCATCCGGAACAAAGACACTTGCGGGCTAAAGGCAACAAGCGAATAGGAAAAGAAACGCCATCGAATAGATTAAGACATTACTGAAAAACTGTTCAATATTCCAGCAATAATGAAAACAATGTTCATTTCACTTAATAAATAAAAGAGTAAACGTGCAGACGTTGAGAGAGACGCAATAATCACTACAGCATTGTACGAACGCTATAAGACTAAAATAGGAATTTGAGTAAAGTGAGTAAAGCTAGTGAGCAAAAAGGCGCCTTAGCTATTTTTTGTAAGTCGCCTTTTATAAAGAGAGTCAGTCTTTTTTATAATCGTCGTGGCACGATTTGCAGCTTGCTCCAATTTTTCCGATGGCACCACGATAAGCACTCTCATCGCCCGCTTTAACGGCTGCTTGTAGCCCTTGTGACGCTTTTTTCAATGCCATTATTTTCGTTTCTACATCCGAAAAACTTTCCCAAATTTCGTCTTTCGCACCTGTTTCCACATCAAATTTTCGTGTATCAACAGCGAGGTAATCTCCCATCATGTCAGCCAATTGCTCTAGGCGCACCGCATTGGTCTGCATAACGCTTTCATCGAACGGCAAGGCCCCTTTGGCCATACCGCCAAGCGGCCCCATATTACTTCTAACCAGCTGAAACATTGCTTGACGATATTGCGTAGCTGCCTTTGCGTGTTTTGCCGAAGAAGCTTCGGTTACTTCGCTTGCAACTACGGTACTTGAAATTAGTGTTGCCGCAGAAGCAGCGGCTACCATTAGTTTTGAAAAACGTCTCATGCCTGTTCCCTTTAGGTTTATTTTTCACTTGGTTTCGGTTCGCTTTAAAAAACGAAACTCGTTAATAGTATTCTTTCATCGTGACTAAATTTTTTTGATAGCACAAGTGATAATGCGCTCTATTGAGACAAAACGGCATGTAAATCAGGGAAATGTATAGAGAAAGAGGATGAAGAAAACGTGAATAATCAAATATAGCGCTGCGCAGTTTTAAGTTAAACGGTTACACGATTAAGATGAAAGGACGCTACAAGTGACGCGTTGGCCAGCGAAATGGAAACTCATTACGCTGGCCGAAAAGTAAGCTGGTGAGACTTAGTTAGTTAAGTCGTCAAAGAACTTCTTCACACCATCAAAGAAGCCTTGAGCTTTCGGGCTGTGCTTGCCAGATGCCTTGCCAACCGAGTCTTCAAGCTCTTGTAGCAATTCTTTTTGGCGTGCAGATAGGTTTACTGGTGTTTCCACCACAACCTTACACATCAAGTCGCCCATTGCCCCACTGCGTACTGACTTAACGCCTTTGCCGCGCAAGCGGAACATGCGGCCGGTTTGCGTTTCTGGGCTAATTTTAAGCTTAACTTTGCCATCAAGTGTTGGCACTTCTAGCTCACCACCCAGTGCAGCGGTTGTAAAGCTTAGCGGTACTTCACAGTACAGGTTGTTTCCATCGCGCTGGAAAATATCGTGGTCGCGCACGTGCACTTGAACATAAAGGTCACCTGCTGGTGCACCGTTTTCGCCGGCTTCACCTTCGCCTGAAAGACGGATACGATCGCCTGTGTCAACGCCCGCTGGAATCTTAACATTAAGGGTCTTAGTTTTCTCTTTGCGACCGTGGCCGTGACAGCTGTCACACGGGTCTTCAATGATCTTACCTTTTCCAGAACATGTAGGGCATGTCTGTTGCACTGCAAAGAAGCCCTGACGCATTTGCACTTGCCCGTTACCATGACAGGTTGGACAGGTTTTTGGCGATGAACCTTTCTTCGCACCAGAACCATCACATACGTCACATTCGACAAGGGTTGGTACGCGAATATCTACGCTCTTGCCGCGCACAGCTTCCTCTAGCGACAACTCCAAGTTGTAGCGAAGATCTGAGCCTTGACGGGCACGAGATTGACGGCCACCACGGCCACCACGGCCACCGCCGAAGATATCACCAAATACATCACCGAAAATATCACCAAAGTCAGCACCGCCGCCGAAGCCGCCGCCACCACGATTTGGATCAACGCCTGCGTGACCATACTGGTCATAAGCGGCACGTTTTTGCGAATCTGACAGAATTTCGTAGGCTTCCTGGATTTCTTTAAACTTATCTTCCAGTGCTTTATCGCCTTGCGTACGATCAGGGTGATACTTCATCGCCAGCTTTTTATACGCTTTTTTGATTTCGCGTTCGCCTGCGCTCTTATCTACCCCGAGTACTTCGTAGTAGTCACGTTTCGACATATCGTTCACTTATCCTACTTTTTTGTCGATAAGCGTTTAACGCCTACCGAATCTACATCTGACTGTTGTGAAAATAACCTGACGTTTTAACTCAATGTTCCAAGTCATTTACACAACAAAGGCGCAACAAGAAATTCCTGCTGCGCCTGAACTGCTAAAAACAGCCCACTCACTATCCAGTGGGCCTTTCGCAACAGCTTACTTTTTATCGTCGTCTTTCACTTCTTCGAACTCAGCGTCAACAACGTCATCATCTGCTTTACCAGACGCTTGTTGCTCTGCACCTTCAGCGCCACCAGCGGCCGCTTGTTGTGCTTGCGCAGCTTCCATCAGCTTGCTAGACGCTTGAATAAGTTCTTGCGTTTTCGCTTCGATTTCCGCTTTGTCTTCGCCTTTTGACGCTGTTTCAAGAGCAGTAAGCGCTTCTTCGATTGGCGCTTTGTCTTCTGCACTTAGTGCATCGCCAACTTCTTCAAGCTGCTTACGCGTAGCGTGGATCATGCCATCAGCTTGGTTACGCGCTTGAATTAGCTCTTCAAACTTCGCATCTGCTTCTTTGTTCGCTTCTGCGTCTGCTACCATTTTTTCTACTTCTTCATCACTTAGGCCTGAAGAAGCTTTGATAGTGATCTTCTGCTCTTTACCTGTGTCTTTGTCTTTCGCAGACACGTGTAGGATACCATCAGCATCAAGGTCGAATGTTACTTCGATTTGCGGCACACCGCGCGCTGCTGGACGAATGCCTTCAAGGTTAAACTGACCAAGAGACTTGTTGCCGCTTGATTGCTTACGCTCACCTTGTAGTACGTGTACTGTTACCGCAGACTGGTTGTCTTCCGCTGTCGAGAACGTTTGAGACTTCTTAGTAGGGATAGTCGTGTTCTTCTCGATAAGCGCTGTCATTACACCACCCATTGTCTCGATACCTAGAGACAGAGGCGTAACGTCTAGAAGTAGTACGTCTTTAACGTCACCAGAAAGTACACCACCTTGAATTGCCGCACCTACCGCTACTGCTTCATCAGGGTTAACGTCTTTACGTGGCTCTTTGCCGAAGAACTCAGTTACATACTTCTGTACTAACGGCATACGTGTTTGACCACCCACAAGGATGATGTCGTTGATGTCGCCTACAGATAGGTCTGAGTCGGCTAGTGCTTGCTTAAGCGGGTTAAGCGAGTTTTTCACTAGGTCTTCAACCAAAGACTCAAGTTTTGCACGAGTAAGCTTAATGGCTAAGTGCTTAGGACCTGTCGCATCAGCAGTGATGTAAGGCAGGTTAACTTCTGTCTGTTGTGAAGAAGATAGTTCAATTTTCGCTTTCTCACCCGCTTCTTTAAGACGCTGCATAGCAAGCGGATCTTTACGAAGGTCGATGCCTTGATCTTTCTTGAACTCTTCAACTAGATAGTTGATAACACGGTTATCGAAGTCTTCACCACCAAGGTGTGTATCACCGTTAGTCGCTAGTACTTCAAACGTGTGCTCGCCATCTACTTCATCAATTTCGATGATAGAGATATCAAATGTACCACCACCTAGGTCGTATACTGCAACAACGTTATCGCCTTGCTTTTTGTCCATGCCGTAGGCAAGAGCAGCAGCAGTTGGCTCGTTGATAATACGCTTAACTTCAAGACCTGCGATACGACCCGCATCTTTTGTAGCTTGACGCTGAGAGTCATTGAAGTATGCAGGAACAGTGATAACTGCGCCTGTTACTGGCTCGCCAAGATAATCTTCAGCGGTCTTCTTCATTTTCTTAAGTACTTCGGCAGAAATTTGCGGTGGCGCCATTTTCTCGCCTTTCGCTTCTACCCATGCATCACCGTTATCAGCACTTACAATTTTGAAAGGCATGATGTCGATGTCGCGCTGTACTTCTTTGTCTTGGAAGCGACGACCAATTAAACGCTTGATAGCGAATAAAGTGTTTTCAGGGTTTGTTACCGCCTGACGCTTCGCTGATTGACCTACAAGTGTTTCACCATCGTTTGTGTAAGCGATGATTGAAGGAGTTGTACGGTCGCCTTCCGCGTTTTCAATAACGCGAGGTTTGTCGCCGTCAAGAACTGCGACACATGAATTCGTTGTACCTAAGTCGATACCAATGATTCTACCCATTTCGTGTCTCCGAAAAAGTTTCTTAATTCTGTACATTTAGTGGGGTTATTCCCCGAACTTTTCAATAGTTGCCAATTAAAAAAACTGACATTTTTGTGTGTTTATCGCAAAAGACGTGACTTACGCTTGCGTATCCACACCACCGCTTGGTGCACGCGATACCATTACCATGGCTGGGCGTAACAAACGGCCGTTAATTTGATAACCTTTTTGCATAACCGCCATCACCGTGTTCGGCTCGTGGTCTGCGCTTTCTTGCATCGACATAGCCTGATGCAAGTCAGGGTTGAAGGTTTCGCCCTGCGGATCAATAAGGCTTAATCCGAATTTCTCAATAGTGCTTAAGAAAGTTTTGTGGGTCATTTCCACGCCTTCCAACAACGGCTTCACAGCTTCGTTCTCAGCATCGGTCATTTCGATAGCACGCTCTAGGTTATCGATAACCGGAAGGAGTTCGCCAGCAAAGCGTTCTAGCGCAAACTTGCGCGCTTTTTCTACTTCGCCTTCCGCTCGACGACGGGCATTTTCAGCGTCGGCTCTGGCACGAAGTACACTGTCTTGCTGCTCTTTTACTGTGGCTTGCGCCTCAGACAATGCGGTTTCTAGCTCGTAAATACGCTGTGCGTTTTCATCAAGCGGTGCGTCAGCACCTTCAACCGCTTCTGCGTCAACCTGCGCGTCTGCTGCTTGCACAGTTTCATCTACTGTATTCTCTTGTTCTGCCTGCACGTCGCGATTATCGCTCATGCCTACCTCCAAACGTTTTTCTAATTAGGCAATGCCCAAAAACTGTATAAATTATTGGGAATAACTTTGTTGCGGTTATTAATGGGGCTAGTTTTGGGGCGATCAAGGGTATCCACATTATTTTTGTGGATGAATTTTAAAATAATTAAAATAACACCAAAGTACTGTTCAGAAAGTCTGTACTGACGTGCGACGACTTGTAAAAAGCGTGTTAATGTAAACACCGTGCTCGAGATTGACTGAGCTGTTGTTTTTTCACGGATTTCTTATGTTAAGTATTTGGACAGTAGGCACCCTTGTTGGCGTGTACTTGTTTGCGCTTTTTGCCGTCGCGTTTTGGGGCGATAAGCGCCTGCGCGATAATCAGCAACATCCCATCCTTTACAGTCTTGGTCTTGGTGTACACTGCACTTCTTGGGCTTTTTTCGGCACAACGTCACAAGCGGCGCAATACGGTTGGGCAATTATTCCCACCTACATGGGGATCATCTTAACCATGGCATTTGCGTTTCCGGTTGTTTTGCATATTAGCCGCTTATGCCAACAACATAATATTAGTTCGCTGGCCGATCTTATCTCGCTGAAGTATCGTCACTCTCACTTAATTGCGGCCTTCGTTACGTTGTTATGTTTTGTCGGGGTTATTCCTTACATTGCGCTTCAGCTTGATGCCATCACAAAGTCCATCAGCCTTATTACAGGCGATCAACAATCAAGTAACCCTCAAGTGAGCATTTATGTAGCAGGTCTTATGGCACTTTTTGCCATCATATTTGGTACCCGTTCCTTAAACCTTACCGACAAGCACCCCGGGCTATTACTGACTATTGCCTTCGAATCTTTGATTAAGTTGCTCGCACTGTGGGCCGTGGGTATTTTCGTGTGTTTCTCTCTTTTTGACGGCGTGCTTGATCTCGTGGCAAAGGCCTCGTTTAACGACGCCGCCAGAGAAATCATTTACGCAGATAGTGCACCATGGGTGTATTTGTCACACGTTTTATTGGGTATTTGCTCTATGTTTGTGCTGCCCCGCCAATTTCATATGAATTTTGTTGAGCACAATGGTGAGGGGGAACTACGTACTGCAAGATGGCTGTTCCCACTTTATTTATTGGGTATGACGCTGTTTCTCATACCTATTGCATTGGCGGGTAAAATGCTGCTGCCAGCAAGTATCAATTCCGACGCTTACGTATTGGCCTTGCCTCTTCAAGCGAACAACATCGCCGTCTCTTCATTTGCATTTATCGGTGGACTATCGGCAACCACCAGCATGGTCATCGTAGCCACACTGGCCATGGGAATTATGATTTCAAACAACGTCGTTACGCCGCTGTGGTTAAAAGCTCGGTTAAAAACAGCACCTGGCCATACCATGCAGCCAAACCAGATATTGACCATACGGCGGCTAACCGTGTTAGTGGTGTTAAGTATCGCGTTATGGTATCACCTTAACATCAGTCAAGCCGCTCCGCTTGTTAAAAGCGGCGTGCTAGCTATTGCGCTTTTAGGGCAATGCTTACCTGTTCTAATGTTTGGGCTATATTGGAAAAAGAGTACCCGCGCTGCCGCTTTACTTGCACTACTAGCAGGCTTTATATGTTGGTGTACTTTTCTACTCTACCCAAGTTTGTTGTCCAGTTATTATTTTAACCCGCCTCCTACTGACGAGGCCCTAGGCCTTGGGTTTGGTTATTCGTTGCTGGCCAATTGCACCACCTTTATTGTTGTTGCGCTGGCAACACACGCTAAGGCGTCCTTGCCCGACGAAGGTAACACTCAGCATGCTACTGCACCGAGGTTTATGGTAAAAGTGAAGGACTTGATGTCGCTTACCGAACGCGTGCTTGACGTTGATGCACAGCAAAAACTCACGCAACAATTATCGGTAGATGTGGATCGCGCCTTTGCAGGAGGTTACGCCAGTCACGCACTTATCGAACGCGTTGATAAATTACTTGCCGCACAGGTAGGTGCGCCAAGTGCCCGTATTTTACTCGGCGCCGTCGCTGACACCGGCAGTGATGCACTGCCTGAGCTAGTGGATTGGGTTGAAGAGGCCTCTCAATCATTTCAGTTTAACCACGAAGTACTGCAGTCCTCAGTGCAAAATATCGAGCAAGGGATCAGTGTGCTTGACGAGAAACTTCAACTTCTGGCCTGGAACGATAGATATATCGAGCTTTTCAACTACCCTAAAGGCTTTTTAAAAGCCGGCATGCCCATTACCGATATTCTTAACTACAATGCCAAGCGCGGCCTTTTTAGTACTTCGATGTCAAGCGAAACAGCGTCCCAAGCAATTCAAGACGAAATAAATAAGCGCGTTGCTTTTATGCTTAATGGAACGCGTCATAAATTTATTCGAAAGCAACCTGATGGCAGAGTAATTGAGCTAAACGGTGCCCCACTTCCAGGTGGCGGTTATGTGACAACTTACAGCGACATAACCGAATATATTGCGATTCAAAAGGCATTAGAAACCGCCAAATCAGAGTTAGAAGCTCGCGTTGTAAAGCGCACAGCAGAACTCGAAGAAGCCAAACGCCAAGCGGTGCAGGCCAACGACAGCAAAACAAAGTTTCTCGCTGCTGCAGGACACGATCTTATGCAGCCGTTTAATGCAGCCACCTTGTTCGCGTCTATGTTGAGCAAAAAAACAGCGGGCGGTGAACTGTCCAGCTTATCTGAAGGCGTGGTCAACTCGTTGAACAACGCGCAAAGTCTGTTGACCATGCTTCTTGATATGACGAAGTTAGACGCCGGCGTATTAAAGGCTCAAAAAACCGTATTTTCACTGGATGAAATGCTGTCTTCGCTGGTTCAAGAGTTCACCATTATCGCAAATCAAAAAGGCATACAGCTTCGCTATGTGCCCACAAAAGTTTTCGTTTATAGTGATAAGAACCTACTTAGAAGAGTGTTACAAAACCTGCTTTCAAATGCGGTTCGTTATACCCATACAGGTAAAGTATTAGTGGGTGTTAGAAGAATCTCGGATGATAAAGATATAAAAGTAGTGGTGTATGATACCGGTAGCGGTATTGCCGCGCACCAGCAACAAGATATCTTTAGCGAATTTCATCAGTTAGAAAATCAAAATAGCAGTGAAGGGATTGGTCTAGGGCTCACTATTGTCGATAGAATATGTCGCCTGTTAGCGCATCGTATCACGCTTAAATCTGAGCTGAATAAAGGGAGCAGTTTCTCTGTGCACGTTCCACTGGCTAATCAAAATACGGCTAATAGCCAGATGCATTTATCTAAACAAAGTGTGAAGCAGTGTGACGAAGATGCAGCAAGTTCGCTTTCAAGCCACCAAGCATTTTTAACCAACCGAACAATATTGTTGATAGAAAACGACGAGCAGGTTGCCAGTGCAATGCAATCACTTTTAGGTGATTGGGGAGCCAGCGTGACGTGGATAAAAGGGGTAAAAGACAACCTGCCAGAAAAAATGCACTTTGATGTTTTGATTGCTGACTACCATCTCAACGCGGGAGAGACTGGTACAGCATGCGTAAAAGCGCTTAAACAACAAGGTGCAACTTTTGACGTCACCTTACTGATAACCGCCAACCGCAGCAATGAAATAAGAGAAGAAGCCGCCTCGTTAGGAATGGCGTATCTACCAAAACCCACTAAGCCAGCCGCGCTTAAACGGCTTTTGAAACAAGGTTTGGGGTAGAAACGCTACCCTTCAGACTTGTGTTTTTCTCTTTTTTGACGGTACATGTTCGTATCCGCCACCTCCATCAATGTGCTCACGGTTTGGCCATCGTCAGGGAAGATTGCGTACCCCGCACTTGATTGTAGTTGCAGAGTTTGCCCCTGCCAGTCCCATGACCGCGCTAACTGACGAAACAATTCGCTAATTATGTTTTGTGCTTGCTCTTTCGACACAACCGAAGTAAAAATAGCGGCAAACTCGTCCCCGCCTAATCTTGCAACCAAACCCTGCGATTTATAGGTTTGAGATAACAAATTGGCAAAGGTCTTAATGGCTTCATCTCCTGCGCTGTGCCCATAAGTGTCATTGATGCTTTTTAACCCATCCATATCAAACAGCACTAACGAAAACTTACTGTTATTCTTTTTTGCCAGCTCTAGTCTTTGGCGCAAGTCGTCGTAGTGCTTTGCACGATTACCAATACCAGTAAGCGAGTCGTGTGTTGCCTTGTAGTACAATTCGTCCTTGGAAAACTCAATAGCATGAAAGATGATTGCTGCGACCATATCTGAGATTAACGACAGTATGTAGGTTTCAGAATGTCCGAAGAACTGAGTGGTTTTAGATGCGACTTTTAACACCCCCACACAACTATCGTGATACTTCAGCGGCACCACAAGCATCGAGTTTATCCCAACGCGTTTACAGGCTGTTTTATCAACTCGATCGTCTTGCATAACATCGTCGCTATAAAGAATTTCTTCTTGTGCGACGCATAAGCCAGACAAACTCGAATTTTGCGCTAACCTCAATCCCAAAAAGGGTGCTAGGACACCGGACGCGGCGCGATAAACCATGTCACCTTGTTCAGCAAGTTCAATGACAGCCCCATCAGCATCAAGTAATTCCATCGCTTTTTGAGTAGTTAGCGACATAACCATACCAAGATCCAATCCGATTTTTGATATCTCAGTTTGGGCCTCAATAATTTTTAGCATTTTGCTGTGAGGAATAGGAGCTGGTTGCTGTTTCATAATGGTAAAAGCAGTTGACGTTAAATGTTACGGTATCAGAAGATTAAATTTTGCGAAGCAAAAATTGGGTTAATTGGTTCTCTACGCGGTTTAGTCGTTGATGGATGAATTAGATACTGCCTCTTATTTTTGAGTAAGGTGCCAAAACATTCTTTAATAAATCAACATTGACGGGTTTAGTGAGGTAGTCATTCATTCCCGCTTCAAAACACTTCTGTTTTTGACTTTCCATAGCATCTGCGGTTAGTGCAACGATAGGTAGGTTCTTAACGTTGTCACCCGCCTTTCCTGCACGTATCAAACGAGTGGCTTCATAGCCGTCTAAAGTAGGCATTTGACAGTCCATTAAAATGAGGTCGTATGCATTCGCAGTTGTCTTCAACAATATGTCTAACGCTTCTTTACCGTCCCGCGCGACGTCAACTTTACAACCCAAGTTATCTAAAATTGCTAACATAACTTGCATGTTGATTTCATTATCTTCAACCAATAACAAAGCGACATCGACGTTCGATGGCAAAAATTGTGGATGCTTAGTGATATTGCTGACATCATTTTTTGCAGGCATTAACGTTACAAAAAATGAGAATACAGAGCCTTCTTTCGGTTTACTAGTTACTGTTATCTCGCCGCCCATCAACTCGCATAATTGCTTGGTAATTGCAAGTCCTAACCCAGAACCACCGAACTTTCTTGTGGTTGAACTATCTGCTTGTGAAAATGGATTAAAAAGATGAGCAATGGCGTTCTCGCTTATACCTATCCCGGTATCGACAACTTCTACTTGTAATTTCACTGCATCTTCGCACGCTATCGTTTTATACCGAATGGTAACGCCGCCTTTTTCTGTAAATTTTAAGGCGTTTGAAATAAGGTTATTGAAAATTTGTTTCAGCCGGTATGGGTCGCCAATAACGTTGTTATTCTCAATGGATTGAGGTTCAAATCTTAGCCACAACGCTTTGTTTTCTGCTTGAACTTTATGCTCTTGTTGCAGTTCGGTTGTCAGCTGAAGGATATCAAACTCAATATTTTCAAGACTCAACTCACCTGCTTCTATTTTTGAGATATCCAGAATATCGTTGATGATGATCATTAGCGAATTGGCGCTTCGTTTTGCTGTCTCTATCAACTTTGCCTGCGTACTCGCTAAATTGGTTCGGCTAATGACATCTATCACTCCAATTACGCCATTCATGGGTGTTCTGATCTCGTGACTCATATTTGCTAGAAACGTACTTTTAGCTTCGCTCGCCGCTTTTGCTTTTAATTCATGCGCTATTGCATTATCTCTTTCTCGTCCTAATTCAACCTGCTTGATGATCAACTTTTGTCTTGCAAGGTGAGCAAACCAGCTTAAAAAGGTTGCCATGATTAACGCAAAAAGAAAATGCATCATCATGGGCATGTCGACAGACAGGTTTACAAAAAGCCAGCCAATCCAGTTGAGCGCTATCACTGTTGACCAATCGCGCCTATTTGACAAAACGATGCCTGAAGCAAGGATAACTAAAACAATATTGGTCGCTTGCTCAGGAGACTGAGATAGCCAAAAGTGAAGAAAACTGTTAAGCGCACCGAGTACAAGAAGCGATAGAATACCTAGACGCTGTTTTGTTGCGTCTATTCGTGTCGCAATAAGCATTAATATAAAACTATACAGGGTGGTTGTGATAGCAGTGACAATCAAGATCCATTTGAAGTCATCAGTAAGCAACAACCAATGACTTAACGACAGCATTGCATAAAGAATAAAAAAAGCAGCAGCCATTGGCTTTAACAACTGCGTTAACAACGCTCGCGGCTCTCCTTTTTCCTCGAGCGTAACTTCGTTGTTGTCCAATTTTGCTTCCTATATTCTCACGTTTTTTAAAAAGCGTAGTAGAGATAATGGCAAATGTATGTATTGTTACCCTAAAGTATGAAGGGAATGCCGTTTTCTATTACCGTTTCCTATACCTGCATAGCATTTTTAAACGCAATTCCCGCTTTGGTTCTATTAATCACACCAAGTTTTTTCAGCACAGCCGACACATGCTGTTTAACCGTAGATTCAGAGATGGCAAGCTCATACGCAATCTGCTTGTTAAGCAAACCGTCTGATACCATACGAAGTACTTTGAGTTGATGCGGAGTTAATTGACGCAATTTGTTGGGAAAGTCATCAATTTCATCTACAAACTGTTCTTGCTGTAAATCAGATGGCGCCCATGTTTCACCATCGAGGACTTGCTCTACAGCTTCAACAATAGTCTCTATTGACGCGGATTTTGGAATAAACCCACTGGCGCCAAGTGCCAACGCTTTTTGTACCAATGAAGCTGACTCCTGAGCGGTGACAATAACAACCAGAACATCTGGGAACTGGGCTTGAATACTTGATAAGCCATGTAGGCCTTCATTGCCTGGCATAGTTAAGTCTAGGAAAACAAGTTCAATGGCATCATCTTCTTCAAGGCAAGAGAGGGTTTCAGGAAACGTTGACGCTTCAACTAGCGCCGTATCAGCCATGGTACTTAGTGCATGGCACATCGCTGCACGAAATAAGGGATGGTCGTCAGCAATCAATATTTTTACAGGCATGAGGCAATCAACGTGTAACAACTTTGTTAATTTATATACTATCACGCCGAGCCAAAATAAGTAGTGTTCGAACACTCATTTTGACCCGACGCGTGACATAGCATTACGCAAATTCGTTGCTAATTAAAATGCATAGACTTAAAAGCGGTAGCCCACTGTGAGGTGTACTGTACGAGGATCGCCATAGTAACCAATAAGCGTTGTATCACCGCCTAGCCCAGGTCCAAAGTTGCCTTGCTCATCACGGGTTACAAAGTCGTAACCGCCTACGAGGTATTCTTCGTCCGTTAAGTTCTTAACATGTAACCCTGCGTACCAATCGCCTTCAACACTCTCCCAACGCGCACTTAGATTTACCATGCCATAAGCATCTTGCTGAATAAGATCACTGGTTTCGAAAATTAAGTAATCGTCGCGATAGTAGTAATTGGCGTTAAACGAGATATCACCGAAATCGGTTTCAAATAAATAGTTCGCGTTAAAGTTAAACGTATTTTCAGGCGTACTCGCTAGGCCGATAAGCGGTGGCGTTGCATTGTTTTTCTTAATTT
This sequence comes from Alteromonas sp. McT4-15, assembly GCF_020515205.1. Lineage (NCBI taxonomy): Bacteria > Pseudomonadati > Pseudomonadota > Gammaproteobacteria > Alteromonadales > Alteromonadaceae > Alteromonas > Alteromonas sp. McT4-15. The sequence continues at coordinate 55,774 of NZ_JAJALG010000011.1, read as the reverse complement.
CAAAATCAATGTACCCATAGGCTACATCGAATTGTAGGTTATCTGTAGCTACCCATGTCATTTCAAGTTCAGCACCTTTGGCCGCAGTTTCAGCCGCATTTCTTAGACGCTGATCAAGTGCAGTCGGATCAGAAAGGTCGCCCTCTACACCGATGTATTGTCTATCTTTGTGGTCATAGGAAAACAAGGTAACGTTCATACGAAGTGCGTCAGTTAAATCGCTTTTCACACCTAATTCAAAGCTATCTACAACTTCAGGTTCTACACCTGGCTCGTTAACTTGGGCGCGAGGGTTAAACGTGCCTGACTTGAAGCCTTGTGAATAGCTCGCGAAAAACATGGTATCGCGGTTCATTTGATACTCAATGCCGACTCTTGGCGTAAAGCGAGACCAACTTTGCACCGCTGGTGCATCAAGTACACCGTCACCATCGCTATCAGACCCCAGAACTTGCGGCACTAACTGGCCATCAGGACGGACATAGCCATCGATCCAATCGGTATACGGATAAACGTTGGCAAAAATAAGACCATTGTTTACCACTGCCGACTTTTCTTCATCTGTATAACGGGCACCTAATGACAATGAAACTTTGTCACTAATGTCATAGTTAAGTTGTGCGTACGCAGCCCAACTCTCAGAGTTGTTACAGCCTGTGACTTCTCGGGTCAACCCAGGTGCGCCAAGCGCCACACCAAGTACCCCTAGTATTGCATCGAAATTACCGCAGCTTTCACCGTCGTAAAAATACAAGCCAGACACTAAGCTAAAGTTTGTACCTGCATAATTTGCTTGCAGTTCATGGGTATCATTACTGTCATCATATTCGGCAGGCACATCAAAGATAGGAAGCGGCGTATTGTCAAAATCGATATTGGTTGGCGAGTAGCTCTCGCGATGCGAACCGATATATTTAAGCTCTAAATTTTCACTGACATTGTAGCGCGCCAACCAGCTGTAACCTTCTAACTCAACCTTGTTCCACGTAGGTAGGCTGGTATAAGAGTCATATACTGAGTCAGGTACAGGTGCATCGGTTAAAATACTGGGTAACAGACGATAGCCGCCTTTCGCATTTGATGTATCTTCCGTTTTGTCCCATCCGATTCTAAAAAATAGGTCGTCACTTGGATGAATTTCTAAAGTGACTCGCGCTGCCCATAAATCTTTGTTGTAGTTCTCTTTATCTTGATTAGGCAAGGCGCTAAGCAGGTATTCGCCAAAACCATCTCGATTGAGATTCGCATAGCCAACACCTAAGTAAACGGTATCTTCAACTAATGGAAATTGCCCAGTAACACGCACATCTCGTTGGCTGTAGCTACCTACCGTCGCCTCTACGTTCATTTGAGTTTCGCCAGACATTTCTTTGGTCACGTATTTAACCGCGCCACCAATAGTATTCTTACCATAGAGTGTGCCTTGTGGACCACGTAATACTTCAATACGCTGAACATCCAGTAAATCAAGCACCGCCCCTTGAGGACGTGCAATATAGACATCATCTACGTAAATACCGACACCCGGCTCGTAGCCCCATAGTGGGTCCTGCTGACCTAAACCGCGAATAAAAGCGGTTAATGTAGAGTTGGTACCACGACTGGTTTGTAGTGTTGTATTAGGCGAAAACTGTTGTATCTCGGTTAGAACACTAATCCCCTTTTCACCCAATTCAGCTGCTCCAACTGACGTAATGGCAACAGGTGTTTCTTGCAATGACTCTACGGTTTTACGCGCTGTCACTTCAATACGTTCTAACTTTCCTTTCTCATTTTCCGCCGCTGCATTTTCTGCATCTTGCGCCAACGCAGGCAATGACAATAGCCCTGCCGCCACAGCAACAGCGCAGATGCTACGACGCATGCGTGGTGAGTTTGTGTCATCGCTTATACGTGTAGAAGCGACAGATGTTGTGTGTGTAGATGGTGACATAGTGAGTCCTTTTTTCTTTTAAGTTTTGTTCACTGCCGGATGTATTGCCTACGGTCCAACTCACTTTAGTTAATTATTTGTTAACAGTATGTAGTACCATCGTACTATGGGATTTTCACAAAAGTAACGTCAAACTTTGAAACTGAATTTTATGCTTTTAATTGATTTGTATCGCATTTATACGGTGTCTTTCTATTTTGAACGACGTCGCGCTATACAAAACTCGTATCGACTTAACTGTTCCGGATCATCTGCGGTCACAGATTTTTAAAGGAAATAACTATGTTAAGTATGATTGGCTTGGTAGGCGGATTGTTGCTGCTTATTGTATTAACAATACGCGGAATGAATCTGTTTATTGCAGCCCCTTTATGTGCGTTAGTCGTTGCACTAACCAACAACATTGCCGTGTTTACCGGCGACGTAAACTTTGTTGAAACCTATATGAGCGGATTTTCAGGGTTTATTGCGTCGTGGTTTTTCATGTTCTTACTTGGTGCGTTGTTCGGTAAGTTTATGGAAGATACGGGCGCTGCCGACGCAGTATCTCGATGGATTATCACTAAAATAGGTTACAAACGCGCGGTGTTGGCCGTTGTGTTGGCATGCGCTATTTTAACCTATGGTGGCGTAAGTGTTTTTGTCGTCGCATTCTCGGTGTATCCAATGGCCGTGAGCCTGTTTAAAGATGCCAACTTGCCGCGACGATTCATTCCTGCTGCAATGGCGTTTGGCTCAGTGACATTTACCATGACATCGGCAGGTTCGCCTGAAATCCAAAACTGGATACCCATAAAATACTTGGGCACGTCGCCCTTTGCCGCGTGGGAAGTAAGCTTGGTGGTAGCACTGTTTATGGCCGTATTTGGGTATTGGTGGTTAGCCAAAATGATCAGAAAAGCGGTAAATGACGGTGAAGTTTTTGAAGCCCGTGAAAGCGATCCAGAAGTACGCACACGTGCCCTACCTCATCCGCTAACAGGCATAATTCCGCTTATTGTCGTGTTAGTGATTTCATTTTTGTTTCATGAGTCTCTAGCACAACTGGCGCTTATTTTGGCTTTGGGAGGCGGCGTACTGTGTTTGCTCGCCATTAATTATTCACACTTTCATAGTTTGTCTTCTGCCATAAATGCAGGTACGACAGGTGCGCTAATTGCAATTGGTAATACTGCTGCAGTGGTAGGTTTTGGCTCTATCGCCAAAAACACCGATGCCTTTCAAAATACCGTTGAGTTAATGACGGCTATTCCCGGTAACGAGTTAATCGGTGCTGCAATTGCGGTAAGCGTAATTGCCGGTCTTACTGGCAGTGCATCTGGTGGGCAGGCCATTGCCTTACCGCTTGTAGCTCCGCACTATTTGGACCAAGGCGTTGAACCAGACCAGTTACACCGTATTGTATCAATTTCATCAGGTGCATTAGATTCCCTGCCCCACAATGGCTACGTAGTGACAACCATACGAGCAATTTGTCACGAGACCCATCAAGCAGCTTACTGGGCAGTTGGCGCACTTACTGTTGTAGTGCCACTTATTGGTCTTGCGATGGCGATTGGCCTGTTTAGCTTTCTTTAAAGGATGAACATCGACATGATAATGCGTTTTTGCAACACAACAGAATTACGGTTTTCAGTAAATGTTTTCTGTGTGTTCGTAATGTTTGGCTTTTGTGTTCAGTTCGCGCAGGCATCAACTGCGGACAACCCAACAGTAGCAAGCCGTAATGGCCATATGCTGGTTGAAAAGCAGGTTTTCACACTAGATAGCTTCACGACCTTCGGTAAAAAGGAAATCAAGCAAGTAAAAGTAGGCTGGGAAGCGTATGGGAAATTATCGAAAAACAAAGATAATGTGATTCTGATTACCCACTATTTCTCAGGGAGCTCACACGCTGCGGGTAAATACAGCCCGCATGATAGCGCACCGGGCTACTGGGACTCTATTATAGGGCCAGGCAAAGCAATTGATACCAACAAGTTCTATGTGGTGAGCGTTGATACCCTTGCTAATTTGAATGCATTCGACAGCAATGTGGTTACTACTGGCCCTGCGAGTATTAACCCAGAGACAGGCAAACCCTATGGCCTTTCGTTTCCGGTAGTGACTATCAGAGATTTTGTAAACATTCAAAAGGCATTGCTCGAGAGCATTGGCGTTAGCAAGCTTCACGCTGTCGTTGGACCTTCTATGGGCTCAATGCAAGCCATCGACTGGGCAAGTGCCTATCCTGATTGGGTTGATAGAATGATTTCAGTCATTGGCGCGGGCGAGAGTGACGCTTGGACAACCGCATTTCTTGAACATTGGGCTACCCCGATAAAGTTGGACAGACACTTTAACAACGGTAACTATTACGGTAATACCCCGCCTCGCGACGGCCTTGCAGCATCGTTGATGCTCATTACGCAAAACGCGCTGACACCAGACTTTTTTAATCAACAAGGCAATGCAATAGATTTTTACAATATTGAACAAAACCCGCTGAACGACATTACCGACGACCATTCTATCGTCAAGTGGCTTCGAGAACGTGCTTACGATAGAAGTAAAAACATGGACGCGAATCACCTTTTATATTTAGTAAGGGCCTGCCAGCTGTTTGTAGCAGGTCATCAACAATCGCTTCAAGAAGGCTTAAAAACAATAAAAGCGAAAACACTATTTATTCCATCAACGTCTGACTTGCTCCTAATGCCATATTTAGCTGACAACGCGTATCAGCAATTAACACAAATGGAACACAGCAGTACCTATCGCACGTTAGGTGGCAATTTAGGACACCTGGAAGGTGTAGCAAACATCGCAGCGCAGGCCGACGCAATAAAATCATTTTTAGAAAAGGAATAACCATGACAACAAGGTTCAAAATGCTAACCGCTAGCGTCAGTGCGCTTGGGCTATTTGTTTCCACCTGTACGTGGGCACAAGAAATAAAAAGCACCGATCCTGTACCTGCTTTATCGCTGGATGTGAGCAATGTCACAGTGTCAGGGCTCTCATCAGGGGGCTATATGGCGACACAATTTCATTTGGCTCATAGCAGTTGGGTAAAAGGTGTGGGGGTTCTTGCCGCTGGCCCTTACTTCTGTGCAAAAGGCGATATAACTACAGCCCTCGCACAATGCGTCAATAAGGTTGAAGGCAATATTGATTTAAGTGCGCTAAGTGAGACTGCTTTGCAGTATGAATCGGCAGGCAAAATTGATTCACTGAGTCATCTCAAAAACGCCAAAGTATGGCTGTTTCACGGTACGCAAGACACCAGAGTGATCGCTGAGGTCAGCAACTTACTGCATCAGCAATACGCATCGTGGACAGACACTTCAAATATCAAATACATTAACGATAAGCCTATGGCTCACGTATTTCCTACCGTATCAACAGGCGTTAACTGTATGAAAGCAGAAAGCCCTTTTATTGGTAATTGCGATTACGATGCCGCTGGCGACATGCTTAATCACTTAATAGGCGGACTTAACGTGCCAGATAAGGCGCTTAGCGGTAAATTGCACACTATCGATCAGCAAAAAATTGCTGGCAGCAACGCTAAGACACTAGCAAGCGAAGGCTTTGTCTATGTTCCAGAAAGCTGCGCAAAGGGGCAAGCATGTCGCGCGCACATCAGCTTTCACGGCTGCAACCAGTATGCCGATGCGGTAGGCGACGCATACACAACACAAACGGGCATCAACGAATGGGCGGATGACAACAATATTGTTGTGCTTTATCCGCAAACTAAAAAATCACTCTTTATGCCATTAAACCCGCAAGGTTGCTGGGACTGGTGGGGTTACTCTTCTTCCGATTATGCCAACAAAGAAGGGGCGCAAATAAAAGCGGTAACGCAAATGCTGCAATCACTTTCAGCATCTGTAAATCAGACTAATACAGATGGAGTAGCCAATGACTAAGCGTACGGTATTTATCACTGGTGGAGCGAGTGGCATCGGTTTTGGTATGGCAAACGCTATGGTGCAACAAGGGCATCACGTCATTATCGCAGACATTAATGAGCAGGCAGCCCAAGAAGCCGCTGCAAAACTTGCCCACGATTCGGGTCATCAAGGCGGCTCTGCAAGTGCAGTGGCGGTGGACGTGTGTAATGCGCAACAGGTCTCATCATTACCGGAGGTACTTGGAAAGCTCTCAGTAGATGTGCTTATTAACAACGCGGGCATTCAGCATGTGTCTCGTCTTGAAGATTTCCCTGCTGACAAATGGCAACAACTCATTAATATCATGCTTGTTGGCCCCGCATTACTCACGCAGGCGTTCTTGCCTAGCATGCGAGCTCAAAACTTCGGTCGCATCATTAATGTTGGCTCTATCCATTCGGTTGTTGCTTCGCCCTATAAATCGGCTTACGTCGCAGCAAAGCACGGTTTGCTAGGATTTGCTAAAACCGTTGCGCTTGAAACTGGCGATTGTGATGTCACCATAAACACACTGTGCCCTGCCTATGTCAAAACACCTTTGGTTGAGCAACAAATTGCTGCGCAAGCCAAAGAAAATAACCTAACGGAAGACGAAGTTATCAACAAAATAATGCTGGAGCCAATGCCTAAGAAGCAGTTTATTAGCCTTGAGGAGTTGGCCGATACCGCATTATTTTTAATGTCAAACAGTGCGCGTAATATAACGGGTCAAACCATGATATTAGATGGCGGCTGGACTGCACGATAGTTAATTCTAAGTTTTACGGTGTACTTACTCCCACAGTGCACCATAAAGCTCTACCATCTCATCGATAGTTGGAATTCTCGGGTTATTACCCGGCGATCCCGAAGCCAATGCTTGTTCTGCCATGGTGGTAGTCATCGCCATAAACGAGGCTTTATCAATGCCAAAATCAGCAGGTGTTGGCACCTGCAGATCTAGATTCAATGCCCGCAATTCATTAAGCAACTTGTCATTAGCCAATTCATCACTGTCAGACTGCGTTGCTACCCCCATGGCGCGAGCACATTGTGCGTATCGCACTTTTGCACTAGGAATAGAAAAAGCCGTGACAGAGGGCAGTAACATGGCATTGGATAGACCGTGAGGCACATGAAATGCGGCACCAATTGGTCGGCTCATACCGTGCACTAAAGCAACCGACGCGTTAGAAAATGCGATACCCGCCAAGGTTGATCCTAACATCATCGATTCTCGTGCACGCTCATTGCTAGGGTCGGCAAACACCATACGCAAATTAGGTGCGATTAACGCCATTGCTGACAATGCTTGCGCATCGCTGTATAAATTTGCCTTTCGACTGACATAAGCCTCAATGGCATGGGTTAACGCATCAATGCCAGTATCGGCGGTTACGCGCTGGGGCAAGCTTAGGGTTAAGCAATAATCAACCAAGGCCGCTGTTGGCATAAAGCCGCGCCCTACGCATAACATTTTCTCACTGGTCTCATCATCTGTAATTATGGTAAAGCGGGTAACTTCGGAGCCGGTACCCGCTGTGGTAGGTACGGCAATAATCGGTAACCCAGCATCATCAGTAACCTTGGGAAACTTGTAATCGCGCATTTGTCCGCCGAATTTACCCAATATAGCAATGGCTTTAGCACTATCAATTGGGCTGCCACCACCAAGCGCGACAATACAATCGTAATCCCCCTCGCGCACAATATCCACGCCGGCGCGAATAGATGAAACCGTAGGCTCTGGCACCGTGTCTGAAAAAATATCCATGTGAATATCGCGTTCTGCCAGATAAGCGGCCATCTCGGCAGCGTACCCCAATTCAACCATGACGTGGTCAGTAACCAGTAATGGCTTGCTGCATTGTAGGCTAGTAAGTGTATCTACAATACGCTCACTGGCCCCCTTCCCTATGTGCATAAACCTTGGCAAGATAATTTGGTATGACATGATTGCTCCTTGTGCCTATTAGGTCATTTAGTGTAGTCCATACAAACCGTAATAATGCATACGCTAAATACAAATCGAAAACCGACTGGCTACCGTAACAAGTACAATAACAACAATTTATTCACGCTATCACTAAAACATAGTGATAGTGTGAAGTAAGATTTAAGTAAGGAAACGTTTGATGAGTAATTTGGTAAAAACCGTAGTTGTACTTACGGTACTGGCAGTGGCGGTTTTGATTTGGCAATGGAATAAGCCCGATGCCCAACTGCTCAGCCCGGCGCAAAATACGTCATTTTCACAGCCACTTCCCGAACACTTCTTTACCCAACAAGTAAACCCTGTACTTACCAAACGCTGTGTAGTTTGCCATGCATGTTATGACGCGCCCTGTCAGCTAAAAATGACCTCACCGGAAGGCGTGTCACGGGGAGCCAATAAAGAAAAAGTATATGAAGGCACACGGCTGACTGCGGCAACGCCCAATCGACTCTTTTTAGACGCGCACACTATCGAAGCGTGGCGTGAGCGCGACTTTTTTGATGTTTTACCAGCAAATGATGATACTTCCGCCCCCTCACAAACGTCGGTACTAGCGCAAATGTTGTTACTTAAGCGTCAGCATCCACAACCCACTTCAACGCATTTGGGCGAAGGATTTGATATTAGTCTCAATCGTGCTCAACAATGCCCTACTATAGATGAAATGGACAGCTATATTGCCAAGCAGCCTATGGGCGGTATGCCTTACGCATTACCTGGGCTAAGTGATAAGGAACATACAACCTTATTACAGTGGTTGCATCATGGCGCGCCAATGCCGAAACAACCAAACCTAAACGAGGCGCAGCGCAAATCTGTGGCCGAATTTGAACGATGGATAAATGCAGAGGGCAACAAAGCGCAACTTTCTGCTCGTTATATTTATGAACATTTGTTTACGTCTCATCTTTACTTTGAAAATGCTTCAAATAACCATTCAAGCGAAACACCACAGTTTTTTAATTTGGTGCGTTCGCGGACACCGCCAGGCAGTGCTATTGACGTAATTGCAACAAGACGCCCATTTGATGAACCTGGCGTTGAACGTGTGTATTACCGTTTACAAGGTGTGTACTCCACTATCGTTAGTAAAACGCATCAACCCTACGCCATAAACAATGACCTTATGGAGAAATGGAACGCGTGGTTTGTAGATGCCGACTTTGATGTGCCTGCGCTTCCTTCGTATAAGCCAGAGGTAGCAGCGAACCCGCTTACCGCTTTTACTGATTTACCCGTTAAAAGCCGCTACCGTTTTATGCTTGAGCGCGCTCAAAATACCATTATGGGTTACATCAAAGGGCCAGTGTGCCGAGGACAAGTCGCATTAAACGTAATCAATGACCGATTTTGGGTGTTTTTTGTCGAGCCAGATGTAGCAGCCGCCGATGACGTCAATGCGTTTTATTCTTCGCAACAACACAACTTGCATTTACCGGCAGAGAAAGACAGCACTGCATTGGCGGTTAATTGGGTAAAATATGCAGAGCGCCAAGGTGATTACATGCGGGCGCGAAATAAATTCCTTAGCAATACATTTAAGCAAGGTGAACACTTAAATATCGACAGTATTTGGGCAGGCGATGGCGATAACACGAATGCGACGCTCACGGTATTTAGGCATTTTGACAATGCTACTGTTGTAAAAGGCATGGTTGGGGCAACTCCTAAGACTGCATGGGTGATTGACTATGCACTTCTTGAGCGAATTCACTATTTGCTGGTAGCGGGCTTTGATGTTTACGGCAACTACGGCCATCAATTAATGACACGGCTTTATATGGATTTTCTTCGTATGGAAGGCGAGTCAAATTTCTTGAACTTACTCCCCCCAGATACTCGTAAGACGCTGTTGGCCAAGTGGTATCAAAATTCGAGCAAAGAGCTTACAGACTACCTCGAAGGTGACATTAATAGCTTTGACCAACAAAGCGGTATTACCTACTCTTCATCAACACCGCAAAAAGAACTCTACACTATGCTCGCAGAGCATTTAGCACACGTACAGCCGCAACCAGAACGCTTAGTAGCTGCCGTGTTGAACCAACAACAACGCAATATTCTTTCATCAATTAACGACTTGCCTGCCAAGCAGGCCACGATATTGCCTGAAACCACTATTTTGATGATAAGAGACGACGAAAAACCGGACAATATTGACGTGTATACTATTTTGCGAAACAGCGCCCACTTTAACGTCAATAGTTTGTTTGAAGAAGAGGAAAATCGAGATGTAGCAAACGACTCCTTAACATTAGTGCATGGTTTTTTGGGAAGCTATCCAGATGCATTTTGGCAACTGAATGCCTCTGAGGTTGAGCAAACACTCACACTACTGCGTCAAATGGAAAGCGAAGAAGACTACGAAGCATTGCTAGATAAAGTGGGCATGCGTCGCACTAATCCAAATTTTTGGGCATTTAGCGATACACTTTTGCAGTGGTCAGAACGCCACTACCCCATAGAGGGTGGCTTGTTAGATTACAACCGCTTAGAAGATCGTTAAACAAGTTACTTTAGGTGACCCAATAACACTTTAACGCTTTCCTTTTGCAAAATACCTGTGCTAATGTCCAACTCATTGGAAATGAAAGGACATTAGCGTTCCATGGCCTATCAAACCGTTGCTTTAATTGGAAAACCTCAACACGCTGCTACTCACGATAGCTTGAATATTCTTGCTGACTATTTACTGGCCAAAGGCTGTGAATTGCTAGTTGAAGAAAGTATTGCTGAAGAGTTAGAAACCGATAATTTTCGAAGCTGCAATCTTGTTACCATCGGCAAAGAAGCTGATTTAGCGGTCGTTGTTGGCGGTGATGGCAGTATGCTTGGCGCAGCGCGTGTATTAGCGCGATTTGATATTCACGTTGTGGGGGTAAATCGCGGTAACCTTGGTTTTTTAACAGATATTCATCCTGATGAAATCACACAGCAACTCGAATTACTATTTACCGGCGAGTGCGTGGTCGAGGAGCGCTTTTTACTTGAGGTAGAGGTCTACCGTCACGAAAAGCTCAAAAGCAATAATTCGGCAGTAAACGAAGTCGTCCTTCACCATGGCAAAGTAGCGCACATGATGGAGTTTGAGATATACATTGATGACCAGTTTGTGTTCAGCCAGCGAAGCGATGGACTTATCGTTGCCACGCCTACGGGGTCGACTGCCTATTCCCTGTCTGCCGGAGGGCCTATCATTATGCCCAAACTCGACGCATTAACATTAGTACCTATGTTTCCTCATACATTGAGTAGCCGCCCTATTGTGGTGGATGCCGATAGCCAAGTGTCGATGAAAGTCTCTAAGGTTAACAGCGATTCACTTCAGGTAAGCTGCGATAGCCATATCGTTTTACCCGTACTACCCGGTGATGAAATTCGAATAAACAAAAGCGCTGACAAGCTACATTTGGTCCATCCAAAAGGCTACAGCTATTTTAACGTACTACGTAAAAAGTTAGGTTGGGGCAGTAAGCTTTACTAAGCGTGCCTCGTTACCTGATTACCTCGTTCAATAATTCCTGCACTTATTACACGTGTGTGTAGGTTTTTCTTAATGTTAGCCTTATGAAAAATAAAGATTTTTTAATAATTTCATTTTTTCTCATATAAATCTAGCGCTTACCGTTTCTCCTGAGTTCGGCATGGCCGTTGCACCACTCTTATTACGTTTTTCAAGATGCGCTAGAAAGCATCTATTTTTTTGCACTAGATAATCAGGAGATATCATGAGCACGACCAATATCAAATTTACGGCACCCGGAATGGATAACGACGCCGCTGCAAAAACCATTGAGGTATTGGAGAAGCGTTTAGTGGCCTTACTCGACCTACAACTAACACTAAAACATATTCACTGGAATGTCGTTGGCCCAAACTTTATTGGCGTACACGAGATGTTAGACCCTCAGGTTGACGCCGTGCGTGACATGACAGATACCATTGCAGAGCGTATCGCAACTCTAGGTGGCGTACCTAAAGGAACGCCTAAGGCCATTGTTGAAGGTCGTACTTGGGACGACTATAACATTGGTAAAGGCTTAGTAATGGATCACCTAAAAGCACTCGATGCGGTTTATGCTGGTGTTAATGGCGACCACCGCAGTGCGATTGAAACACTCGGTGACCTCGATGCAGTATCAGAAGATATGATCACAGGCCAATTAGCTGACCTTGAGCAATTTCAGTGGTTCGTACGCGCGCACATCGAATCAGGCAGCGGCGAGCTGCAGTAACTATTTCGACTAATGGTAATGAAGAGAGGCTTTGCCTCTCTTTTTTTTTACGATTGATGTACAGTGATTTGAGTCATCATACTTATATCTCTATGAGAAAAATAAATACTTTATAATCATAAACTTAGCCTTTGCCAACGTCTTCATACTCACTCTTCTCTTTACACAGAAAAAATACTGTATATATTTACAAGTACTGTATAAATCATCATGTTCAACTTTTTCGAGTGTGGTTATGTTAGCGCATCTTTCTATTTCAAATTTTGCAGTTGTTAAACAATTATCGGTTCAGTTAGAAAATGGACTTACCGCTATTACTGGTGAAACAGGTGCGGGTAAGTCTATTGCAATTGATGCACTGAGCCTGTGCTTAGGCGAACGTGCTGATGCCAACGCGGTAAGAAAAGGTACGGCAAAAGCAGAGATCATTGCGCACTTTTCACTAGATAATAATGTAAAAGCGAAAGCCTTTTTAGATGAACATGAACTCACGTCTGATGAAGACGACAACGCATGCTTTATTCGACGTGTAATTTCAAAAGAAGGGCGTTCCAAAGCCTTTATCAATGGCGTGCCTGCTTCGCTACAACAACTGAAGGGGTTGGGACAGTATCTGTTAGCCATTCACGGACAAAATACGCACCTACAGCTACTAAAAGAAGATCACCAGCGCCATTTAATTGATAGCTACGCTAGGCACCCTACTCTACTTGAAGCCGTAAAACGTGCCTATAATTTATGGCGTGATAAACAGAAAACACTAAGTGACTTACAGGCCCAAGCGCAGCAACGTGAGGATCGCCTGCAACTACTCACGTATCAAGTTCAAGAGCTTGACGAATTCGCAATAGAAGACGGTGAGTTTGAAGAGTTAGAAGTAGAGCACAAACGCCTAAGTAATGGACAGAGCTTGCTAGAGCAAGCACAAACGAGTGTTTACAACTTGTATGAAAGTGATGAGGGCAACGCGCTTTCGGTGATCCAAAACAGCATTGAGCGTTTAGGCGAACTCGAAGCACATGATGCAACGTTAACCCCCATTATCGCGATGCTAAACGATGCAGCCATTCAAGTAGAAGAAGCGGCGGGTGAACTTCGCAGTTATTGTGACCAATTAGAGATTGATCCATTGCGTTTACAACACGTCGAAGCCCGTTATGCAAAGGCGATGGAACTTGCCAGAAAGCATTCAGTAATGCCTGAAGACTTATACAGACACCACCAAGAGTTAGCGGGCGAATTCCGTTTACTTGGTGAGCAAGAGTCACTGCTTGGCACGTTAGAGTCTGAGGTGGAAGATGCAAGAAAAGCATATTTAACTACGACTAAACATCTATCAGAAAGTCGAATTGCTGCCGCAGCTAAGCTATCTAGTGACATTGAAGATCAAATACAGCAAATGAACATGCCCCACGCCAGGGTATGCATAGACGTTAATTATGATGAACTTAGAAAGCCAATCAGCACTGGATTAGATACCGTTGAATTTAGGGTGTCGACAAATCCAGGCCAAGACGCTGATAAGCTTGAGAAAGTGGTGTCAGGTGGAGAGTTATCTCGTATCGGCTTAGCTATCCAGGTAATTGCTAGCGATAATGATGCCACTCCAACTATGATATTCGATGAAGTAGATACGGGTATTAGTGGGCCGACGGCATCAATTGTTGGTGGCCTACTGCGCAAATTAGGTAAGCAATCTCAAGTTATGTGTGTTACTCATTTACCTCAAGTTGCAGCGCAGGCGCATAATCAGCTTTTTGTCACCAAACTCACCGATGGGGAAAGTACTGAAACACAAATGCTTGCACTTACCAAACAAGACAGAATTGATGAGTTAGCACGCTTACTAGCAGGTGATAAAATAACCAAATCTGCACTTGCTAATGCAAAAGAACTGCTTAAAAGCGCTGCATCGAACTAAAATGCAGTTGATTGGTCATAGTTGTCAATGTAGCATGCTTTCGCGCTTGCAATAAAACAGCCTGTTTTTAACTTTATTAAGGACAGGCACGAACAAAGGCAATACTGGACACAATAACGCATGAAGTTGCAACACCTATTAGTAATTCTTAGCATCACTCTTACCACAACCGCTTGCTCTAATTGGATTTATCGAATTGACGTACCTCAGGGTAACTTCCTTGATCAAAGGGATGTAGAGAAACTGCGCGTTGGCATGACAAAAGAACAGGTTATTTACGTTTTAGGCAACCCGGTTGTTCAAGACTCGTTTGACGACGATACATGGTATTACGTTTACGATATGAAGCGCGGCATGAAAAAGCGCGGCGAAGATTTTCAAAAACAGATGATCATCAACTTTGTTGATAACAAAGTCACCACGGTAGAAGGTGATTTTGAACTGTCTGAAGACTTTAATACCCCACTCGATAACTAAGAAAAATCTCAAAGGTAGCGGATTGTTTTTGCTACCTTTTTCTTTTGCTCTCACTTTAAAAGACTTTATATTCTGCATTAAAACCTACTTTCTAAGAGGCACATATGGAACATAGTTTTTGGCACAGCAAATGGCAAAAAAATGAAATTGGATTTCACGAGCCCAAAGGCAATGCGCTACTCGTTAAATATGCAGAAAAGTTACTAGAGCCGGACACTTCAAAAATACCGCGAATATTTGTACCGTTATGTGGCAAAACTAGGGATATCAGTTGGCTGTTGTCTCAAGGTGCTGAGGTAGTCGGCGCCGAATTGAGTGAATTAGCGATTGAACAGCTTTTTGAAGAACTGGGTGTGTCACCGAATATCACTGCTACACCCAAGGGTAAGATTTATTCGAAAGATACCCTAACTGTATTCGTTGGTGATATTTTTAAACTCAATTCACAAGACATCGGCGATGTATCTGCCATATACGATAGAGCCGCCCTAGTAGCCCTTCCTGATACCCTAAGAGCGCAATATGCCTCTCATTTAGCCCAAATCACAAATAATGCCACGCAACTAATTATCTCGTTTGAATACGACCAGAGTGTAATGGCGGGCCCACCGTTTAGTGTTAATGAACGTATGGTCGATACACTTTATGCTGATAAATACCATGTTACTCGCTTAGAGCGCTCTGAATTAATTGGAGGCCTAAAAGGCAAAGTCGACGCAGACAATTTGGTTTTTCACTTAGTTGCGAAACAGAAATAAAGTACACGTCAAAATAAACAGCCTTTATGCAGTTGACTGCTAATTTGCAAAGCGACTATTTTGAAGCTTGGTTAGTGAATTGAACACAATCAGTGGTGAAGGGAATTACATGGAAGGAATTGGATGGAAACTAAAACTCGGACAATAGTAACTACCCTCGCCTCTCATGGTGAAAATGGTTGTGGGTTGATTTCACTCTCGCTTGAAACTGGCATTAGCCAAGACTATCTTCGAGCATTCTTAAAGCAGCACAAGCAATACTGCGCTTCTATCGACAACTATAAATTCAAGATTAATAGGCAAGCTGAAAACTCAGAACCGTTAGATGACATCATAAAGTCAATTGAACAAACGCGAACTGAAAAATACATTAAGGGTCGAGTAAACAAGGCTTTTTGTTTGGGCGTTATAGTGGCAACCTGCATTCCAGTTGCGTTTAATTTCTTATTCTATTTATACGAATTGTGGTTTTAGCTTAGCGCGTATCGAGTTTAGCTACATCATTCATATTGAATTGGCAATAAAACACGCTGTTAGGCTAGTATAAAGACCGTGAAATCGTTCTAAAGGACTGATATATGACAATTCGGAGGTCATGTTGAAAGCAATACACCTATTATTTCTTTTTAGTTGTTACAGTGCGGTTTGTAACGCAAGCACGTACGAAGAAAAAGTTGCGCTGTCAAAAGCGTTAGTTGGACAACAGGTTCAGACACCTACGTTTTTAACTTCATCGGGTAATGAAGTGTCCTTCCCCTCTTTAGAAGGTAAACCTACTGTTGCCTACTTCTTTGCATCATGGTGTGCCCCTTGTTACAGCTCCTTGAAAAACTTACAAGCAGTTCAAAGCGAACATCCACAATCGGTTAATGTCGTTGCTATTTCGCTTGATGATGACTGGGACGAGCTAAATACAATGCTTGAGAAAACGGGATACACTGGCACAGTGTGGAAATCTGAAGCTGACAGCGATGTTCTGATTAAAAAAATGTTTGGAAACTATGCAGGCTCAATTCCTTACACCATTAAAATAAGTGCAGATGGCGTGCTCACAGAGTCGAGTTACTCAATCAAAACCGAGCCACAGTGGAAAGCAACGTTAAGTAATGAAGTATCACTAGAAGACGCTGAGCTAAAATAGTACAAACTGATAGCTTCTGAACGCGAAGAATATACGCATTTAACCCAAAGAACTGATTTTATTTTCCAATATTTACGGGGCAATTGACAGTGGTCACTTTTTTATCTTTTGCAGGCATCCTCGCATCAATTTGGATTGTGCTGGGTATTTATATCGCATCGCGATTTTATCCAAACTATAGTCATTCAAGGCAATTCTGTAGTGAACTTGGCGCTTTTGGCAGCCCCACTCAAACGTTATCACCGGCTATCAATAATTATCCATTGGGCATTTTGTTCGTGCTTTACGGAGCTTACGTAAGCTATCGTTTTCATATACACGTGCCCACCCTATTTATTGGCTTGATGATCATTGTTCATGGAATCGGAACTTGGATATGTGGCATCTATCCTATGGATGCTGATCCATATACAACAACACCTTCGAAGAGCTCTAAAATTCACACGTGGTCAGGCCTAATAATGCTGATTTCATTTATCATTGCACCCGCCATTGTGGCTTTTTCTAGTGTCTATCCAACATCGCTTCGGCTTATATCAGTGTTGTGTATCACGGGCTGCTTTTACTATTCTTTCAAACTGGCAAAAGCACTTGAGCAACGAACCGTTCCCGGCCTATATCAAAGGCTTAGTTATGGCTTTCAAATACTATGGTTGTTCGTTTATTCTCTCTATGTCGTAGCGATGTACTGAAGCCGTTTTCACAGACCAACGAGTGCTTCAATGCCAAACAGGATTGCGCCAATAAGCCCGCCAACTATTGTGCCGTTTATACGCACTTTTTGCAGATCACGTCCAATATTAAGTTCTACCTGTTGCGCCATTTCACGCTCGTCCCAACTGTTAATGGTATCTCTGATATGACGAGTTAAGAATTCAGCAAGTTCCGGTGCCATATATTTCGCGGCTTCGCCTATGTGCTTATTGAAAGCTCGTGACAACTCACTATCACTTGTGAGGTTTGTACCAATATCTTTAAGCAAAGACGCAACCTTAGTTTCAGCTTTCCCCTCTTTCTCATCAAGCGTTGCTAGCAACCAAGTATGAAAGCGGCCCCATGACTGATGCACGTAATTTTTGAGCGCAGGATCATTCACAATCTTCTCTCGATAGCCATTCACTTTCTTTTCCATTAACGGGCTATGCTGTAATTCGTACAAAAATTCATGAACTTGCTCATCAAAAGCATGGCGAATTGGATGCTCTTCATCGTGATAGATATCTTCCAGTATGCTCGACACCGCTTTAACCGCGATTAGCGCCCCCTGTTCACTTAACCAGCTTGACGGCAAAATTTTCTCTAATCGGCTGTATTCAGTTTTAAGCCACACCACTAGCGTATCTGCGATATAAATTTGTGTATCTGGCTGCGCCATTAAATTTGCCAATTTGCCTAACACGCGATCAAGCACAACCTGATGTTGCCGCTCCCGCGTGACAGCGTTAAGCGATGTCGCCATAAGCTGGCGCAAGTCGAGTTGTTTAATGCCTTTTTCAGCCGTACGGGCAATAAACGCCTTAACGGGTTCGTCATCCAGCACTCGCAGCACGCCTGCAAGAGCATCACAAGTAAAGCGACTTAACCGAGTAGCATTAGCATCGACAACTAGCCATCGCCCCGCGCCCTTGGCAGGATCGCTGCTGCTGATTAATTTCTCTATCGCTTCTGGGTGAAAAAATTTCTCTTTCACAAATAGTGAAAGGTTATTCGCAATAACACTTTTGTTATTCGCAACTATGTTGGTATGAGGTATGGGATATTTTGCTGGTATAGGTTTAAACAGCGCAGTCACCGCGAACCAGTCCGCGAGCCCTCCGACTAACGCAGCTTCACTGGCCATTTTAATAAGACCAAGCCACCAAGCGGTAGCTAACTCAGGCATAAATTTAGGTGCTGCTGTGGTAATCATAAAAACACTAGCGGCAAAGATTAAACACCCCAATGCCAGTCGCTTGGCCTGCGCTAACTGCGTGTATTTATCCTGCATGAAATCTCCATTTACAATCTTCAATCTTGCCGTATACCGTCACCAATAAAGAGCACGCTGGCGAAATAGCGTTTAAAACTTTCTCTTACCACACCGTGAGATTATGCAAGCACATGCAAGCAATAGGCCTTTGTTAAACAACGTTAAGCCTTCCACTTTAATGTTAAACCACTTTACAGCATCTAAACTTGCGTTGATTTAGACAGCCATCTTTTTAGCACTTTCCACTATTTAGCACTATTTAGGACAGACACTTTTTTCACGCTAAACAAGTGGGTGTCCAGTTTTGACATTTGTTTTTTACCCAACGCCAATTTGTAGAATTCTCGCTCACAAAACAATGTTCAAATTCCCTATAAAATAGTGAGTTACGCCAACTTTAAGTCAGTCAAACTTTCTGGCTTTCTACTTTTCACCCTAAAAGCATGTAACTCACTGTTATTAATAGATAAATAATAGTGGCACATAATATGATTGCCAATAAAGTAAAACTGGTTATTGCTAGTTACGATTATTTACATTTAATAACAACGTTTTGCGTTACATTGAGCGTCAATCCCCTCGCTCATCTGCTGTTCAAAAAGGAAATAAGAAAATGAAAAAGTCTATGATTGCTGGTGCTGTATTACTTGCCTCTGCTTCAATGTTGCCTGGCTGTGTTATCCATGTAGGCAACGCCAGCGCAATGGACGGTAGCGATTTTAGTTCGATATTGGGCAACATTGATATCGCTGAAGGCAAACACGCGGGAGACATTTCATCTGTTAATGGTAATGTTGAGATTAGCGACCATGCTGGTGCAGACGATGTCAGCATTGTGAATGGTAATCTAGAAATGGAAAGCCATGTTACGGTTCGCAGTATCGACATCGTTAATGGCGATATTTCAGCAACATCACACCTTAGTGTGTTAGGTAATGTTGAATCAGTAAATGGTAATATTACTCTACCGAAACAAAGCACCATAGGCGGTCATGTAGAAACGGTAAATGGGGATATCACTGCCACTGATACCGTAATAGAAGATGATGTTGAAACACTTAACGGTGACATTACACTTAAAGGCAATACGCATATTATCGGTAACATTATTTATCGCGATAGCGAAAGCTCATGGGGCGAACGCTCGGACAACAGACCGACACTGACTATCGAAAGCGACGTTGTGATTGATGGTACTATTATCTTAGAGCGCCCTGTTAATTTAGCATTCGACAATGACGCATTTGATAAAAAAGTGGTTGTCAGTTACAGCGGAGCGCAGTAACGTAGCGCTTTTTTTAAGTGCTAGCACCTACCTATGACCGAACAGGAAAAAATGTTGTCAGGCGAGTTGTATTACCCGTCTGACAAATTACTCACCACGCTGCGAAAGCAGTGCCGTCAACAGCTCGACCTTTTAAATGCTACCTGCCAGACCGAGCATAAGAAGCGCACCCAACTCTTAAAAACCTTGTTTGGAAGCACCGGTAAGCGGCTTTATATCGAATCGACATTTAAGTGCGACTATGGCGAGAATATTCATGTTGGCGAAAACTTTTACGCTAATTTCAACTGCGTTATTTTAGATGCTGCTCGTGTAACGATAGGCGACAATTGTATGCTCGCCCCTCAGGTAGGGCTATATACCGCTACTCACCCAATTGACCCAATACAAAGAGCCACCGGCATTGAGTTTGCCAAGCCTATTACGCTTGGCGATAACTGTTGGATTGGCGGAATGGCGGTTATAAACCCAGGCGTAACGCTTGGCAATAACGTTGTTGTTGCCTCTGGTGCTGTGGTGACAAAGTCGTTTGGCGACAATGTGGTACTAGCGGGCAACCCTGCCAAAGTGATAAAACACATTGAGCCAGGCGAAAACCCGCTAGTTAACCCTTAAACGCTTTAGTTACTCACACTATTGGTATCGATAGTCATAAATTTATCGAAATAGCGTGTGAGCGATGGGGTCATTTTGGTCTCCATTCTCCCATGGAGGTGTGTAAACAGCGCACGCTCAAGCAAGTAAAGGTAACCGTCTTTTGCAAGTGTACTGTTTGGGCTGTGCCCTTCTCGGGCATCACTCACTAAACTAATGGCCTTGCCATCAGCCTGTAGCCTTAACGCAAATTCTCGCACATCTTCAACCGCTACTCTATCATCTTGCGCACCTGCCCACATATACAGAGGTTTATCAATGTTCTGCCAGTGCTTATCGGGTGACTGTTCATAAAGGTACAACACGTCTTGACGATTGGTTATATCGCTCATCAAAGCCGAAAAGCGAGGTAAACGCATTGGCAAGAAGACCGCTAGAATAGATGATTTGTAATGCCTGATGGTATCAGACATATTGTTGGGAGCGGCGGCGGCAAAAGCAACGCTAAATTTATCGGGTGTAAACGCCAATGCATTAATTGCGCTAAAACCGCCAAAAGAATGCCCAACAATAGCTAAACGATCTGCACGACCCACACCATTTTCAAGCAAGTAATCAACACCGTCGATAATATCCTGCTGAACACGTCCGTTACCAAAATCGCGCTGAGCGCTTGTCATATATGCCTGCCCCATACCTGTTGAACCCCGAAAATTGGGCTCGAACACCGCATAACCTCGGTTCGCCATAAACTGGCTAATACGATTGTAGGAGCCATGACTTCTATTCCACGGTCCTCCATGAGGAAAAACAACCAAGGGAACCTCGCTGGCCTTATAACCATTAGGTAATGTCAGGTAACCAAACAACGGCATACCATCACTGGCTTGGTACTGAATTGGCACTCTAAGCGCTGACCATATTGCGTATGTTTGCGAGGGCTCTATGTGCGATAAAGGGCTTATCCAGGTATCAGACTCGGCCAAATAAAGCCTAAAATGCACGTTACCACTTTGCTGATCTTCTTCGGCAACCAGCCAGTTTGTTAACGACTTATCAGGGGTAAAACGATAAATATTATTACTTATTTTGCTCGTCAGCCTATTAAGTAACGCCTCGGCATTTGGCGTTAACGCTTCGTAGTGAACATACTGAGTTTCATAACCCAAAAGAAACGGTTTGCCATCTGGAGATATAAAAAACTGTGAAGCATCAAACGGTGGACTGTTTTGATTCGTGATGGCCTCCTTGATTCCGGTTCTCGTGTTTATCGCGTGAAGCGTCGCGGTGTCATTGTCAATTTGACCAGAGAGCAGCAATGTGTGTGTTTGCGCAGACCAGTGTTGTATTTTACACGCATCGAACACCTCACACTTTATGATTTCTCGTTCTCCATCAACAAGCAGTTGAACAATACTTTGATAATCGTTATCCATTAGTGAGACAAACCTTACCGCCCTGTCATCTGCCCAAAAATTCATTATTGGAAGTGGCGAGCGGTACTGAATAGATTCGTTTGTGTGACTGTCCGATTTTGAGTGTGAGTGACTGTCCGATTGCTCATCTGAGTGACTGTCCTTTTTTAGATTTGAGTGACTGTCCACTTTTATTAGAGAGTACATGCTTTGGCTAACATTATATTTAAGCAACCAAAATGCATCGGGGTTATGTCTGTCTGTTTTGACAAACAAGGTGTTGGCATCTTTCAAGCGATAGCGCGTTTGCGCAAGCTGTTGTTTAGACAGTCCAACAAATACAACTCGTTTTGCATCCACATAAACAAGGCGATTGCTGTCTGCTGTCCAACTTAGGTTTTCAAGGTTGTGCGCAGTGATAAGCTTTACATGGTTATCCGACGCAACGTCATAAACCCAAAGTTGCTTGCGCTTATTCTCCTTAATGACATAGCTTATTTTAAGGCCATCAGGCGATAGCAATACGCTTTCGACGGGCTGCTCTTTATTAAACACAGCCCTACTGATTAACGCAGACTTCGGTTTAGAAAGCGCCACCTGCTTTGCTCGCTCAATGGGTACATATTCATTATTTTCATGCGCGGCATAGGATGCATTCATTGCAATACCCGCCCACGACACACATAACCATAGATACACGGATAGCTGCCATCTGGTATTCATAGCATTCCTTTAAAATTTAAAAACGGATTGAGGTTGCAAATACAACCATCGCCATGTGTTTGCTAGCGGCAACCACGTTTTGTGCCTTACGTGATTGCCGTTTGGTAGTTAACTCTTTGGTAAGTATTTCTACGTATTAACTTCGCCTTAGCGGCTGAAGCAATACAAAACTGAGTAACGCGGGAAGCCCCAACACCATGCCCAATACACGCCACGTAAGGCGAAGACTCGCCTTGTCGACAAGCTCTTTGGTAAGGCGCCACAACACTAGCACCGAGGCGAATTGAAGCAGCGCGGCAACCACCCAAATGTAAAGCGGATAGTGTTGATTTTTTATGTCTTCAAGGCTCATGTAACGGCTTTCAAACGGGTCAATGAAATGGGCAAGCAGCTCTTCCGACACAAAGATAAACGGCGCTACAATAAAGTTATAGTGTCGTACCCAACCAGGTAAACTGTGTAAATAAAACTCGCGCTCACCCAGTTTTTCGCTACTGCCATCAAGGCGAGTAATAAACACTTCTGCGCCTGGGCGATCAAACCCGAAGTAATGTTCGCCGGTAAAGATAAGTAAATATCCATCGGCCACTTTTAAGCCGTATGCGGTATCGGCTCCACCAACGCTTGCTGGATAAACAAACTGGTAATCCACCACAAGCTCGGCAAAGTCATCGTATAGCGTATTGCGATTAAACATCAAAAGCTGTGTAGAGGTGGAAATTCTGCCTACCTGCTCTGACAACCATAACGCACTGGTATAGCGCTCCCCAGCGTTAGGACGGTGTTTGACAAGCAAGGACTTTGTTTCAAAGTCGATGCTGTATAGGCCATCTGGCGTCGATAAAAACTTGCCTTGGCTTAAATGAGGCACAAACTCAAAACGGTCACTGCTTTTCGCATCATTAACCGACGCCAGAAAGCCATCGCGCCCAATCGCACCTAACGACTTCCCGGAGTAACCATCAACGCCTATAAGCAGCATTTCGTCATGTGAAAACTTCCACACATTGCGCGTATCGGGGTCGACAATAGCGTCTTGATTATCAAATCGGTGCAGCTGATTTTTTCGCGCCGACTGCCAAGGTGTCACCGGTAACGACATAACGTCCGCAAGCTTGGCTTGATTTGCATAGTGCGCGGCTTGCGCATGACCGCTGCCCTCTAAAATGTAGCCTACCGCGTTTTCAAAGTTATTTTCCCAGATTAATTTTCGTGTCCCATCAACCGGGTTCATATCAGGGTGTTTACCTATGGCCATCATCGGCAAGTGATAAAATACGGTGGTGGCAAGTATGAGCACAATAACCACACTATAACTCACGCCCGTTGCCAACAAGCCTGTGCCCAAGGGAGTATCCAGTGGTTTGTTCAAATCTGGCTTAAAGCTTTTAATGTTTAAATAGAATAAGGCGCAAAGCATAAACACCAAAGGTACATATTGCGCCAGGGTGTTTTTGGGCTCTGGGAAAAAAGCAATAAATAATGCGTAAAACACCAAAATAGCAAACCGGGAACGGTGCAACACTGAGAGCGTTCCAACCATATAGCACGACGTATTAAGTAAAGTCAGATAGCCGATAAACTGGTAGTGACGCCAATCGACTACTTTATTGGTGAAGTTGTCGTACCCCAGCGTAGTGATAAGTAACGACAAGGAAATCGTACTTATAAGAACGGTAATACCTGCCAGCATAAGACTTAGGTAGATTTTACTGCTATCTAGGGGCGGTGTATAAGAAAAACCCAAAAGTTTTTCTTCTTCCATAATAGAGCATGCACAATACCAAAAACGAGCGAGACAATAATGCTGCCCACCGTGAGTAAAAAGCCCATATTGCGATGCAAAATATCCCACAAGCCCATTTTCGGCAGCATCAAATATACTGCAAGAAGTAGGGCTAGCGCCGTTGAGGCGAGTAACGCAAAGCGTTGAAATTCGCTTTTATAAAGTGCAAACATTACGAAAGCTCCACAGGCTTGTTATGGTTTCTAGTGAGGTAAGCGTTAACCGCGCTTTCAAGGTTCACTGACATGGATTGCACAAATTTGGCCCCCATAAGCTTTAGCAGGGATGTAAAGTTTGTATCGCTCACTTGGTCGGCCACTACAATGTGATGTATCCCCTCGATAATTTTGTAGCTTAAAAAGCCCGGAATGTTTTCTGGCTCAAAAGCCCTACCGTCGAAATCTACCGTCCACGCAGTGACTTTAGAGAGAAACTCATCGGGCGTGCAATTATTGATGAGCCTTCCCTTTTCCATAAGGATGAGGTTATCAGCCAAGCGCTCTATTTCTTCCATTTGATGTGAACAGTAAATAATGGCCCCATCTTGCTCAGTGCCTATCAGCATCAATGACTCTAAAAAACTTTGCTTAGCCACCACATCTAACCCAAGAGTGGGCTCATCTAGAATCAACAGTTTAGGCTGCTGCGCCAGTGCTAAAGACAAGCTATAGCCTGCCCTTTCCCCTCTTGATAGCCCCGATACCTTCTGTTTTGGATCGATATCGAAGTAGCTAATAGTTCGGTTAAAAACATCTTGTTCCCATTGTGGGTAAAAGCTGCGCTGCAATTTCATTACGCTGGACACAGACATCCACTCAGGCAATGTATGCTCTTCGTTTACATAGCCTATTTGAGCGCGGTCTTTGGACGTTAGGTGTTGAGAAGGTCTTCCTAAAACATGGCAGCTTCCTGACGTTGGCGTATCAATGCCAAGCAGCAACCTAAATAGCGTAGACTTACCCGCCCCATTACTGCCCACAATGGTATGAATACCGCTACACGGTACCGTCAGCGTGAAACCATCCAACGCCGTTTTATTACCAAATTGACGGGTTAACAAATCCGTTTCAATACACGCTTCAGACATGTTATTCACCGTTTGACGCTTTACGAGGGCGGACGCTTTCCAGTGCGTCAGCTACGGTACTGAGTAACGTCGCTTGACTGTAATCTAGATAGGCCACTTCATTAACAAAGACTTCAACAGCACTGTCTAATTTCTGCTGCTGAGCTTCTTGGCTCAACATTTGGCGCTGCTGCGCCACAAATAGTCCTTTGCCTTGATGCGATTCAAGCACACCTTGTGAGGTAAGCTCGTTGTAGGCTTTTGCCACTGTATTGGCATTAACCAGCAGTTGCGTAGCAAGCCCTCGTACGCTTGGAAGTCTGGCCCCTACCTCAAGCTCATTGCGCGCCACCAGCATACGAACCTGGTCGACAATCTGCTTGAAAATAGGGCGAGCATCTCCAGTGGAGACCTGAATACTTAACGGTTTCACTATTTCTATATTTTGCATGTCACACCCAACTGTACCATCTGTATTAATACAGTATGCAGTGATCATTATTTGTGCAAACATTTTTTTAAAAAAAAGGGACAGACACAAAAAAAACGGTGGGGCGCGCTATCGCTCGCCTCACCGTTTTTGTGCGGTATACCTGCTAACTTAATCTATCGGCTAATCAGTCCCACTGCGGCGCGAAATCAGGGTTAACAATTCGCTTGCCGTTATCTAAACCGTCTATTCGCAGTAATTCTTCATCTGACAATTGGACACCACCATAGGCTAGGTTTTCTGAAAGGTGCTGTCTACTTGTTGAAGAAGGTATGGCGTAATAATGGCGCTTTTCCATCCACGAAAGAACGACCTGCGCAGGGGTGGCACCATGTGCATCTGCGATTTGCTTTAACGTGTCGTCTTTCATGACATCGCCAACGGCAAACGGCATATAGGCGGTAACTCGGATCCCCTTATCGCGACACGCTTTCACCACCTGCTGATTTTGCATAAACGGATGCAGTTCAATCTGATTGGTATACAACTCACCTTTACCTAGAATTGCCTCTGCTTTGTCCATCAGATCTATGGTGAAGTTAGACACACCTATGTGCCTTGCCAGGCCTAGCTTCTTCGCTTCAGCGAGCTGAGTTAAGTAAGCTTCAAGCGCAATGTCTGTCCCAGGGTAAGGCCAATGAACAAGCAACAAGTCGACATACTCAAGCTTAAGCTTTGCCAAACTCTCGTGAACGCTAGGGATGAAATGATCGTCACCAAGCGACTCATACCATACTTTTGTGGTGACAAATAAATCTGAGCGTGCGATACCGCTAGTTTGAATTGCATCGCCAACTTGCGCCTCATTTCCATATATTTGTGCTGTATCAATATGTCTAAAACCCACATCTAACGCATTGGTGACAGCATCTCGCGCCACGTCACCTTCGAGTCGAAATGTGCCTATTCCTAACTGCGGCATGTCTTTCATAGCATCTCCTTGTCAACATTAATGAATACCAATACCTACGGCTAACATGCTGAGGAAGATCGCCTTTATACTTAAGTAGCAAATGTAATGTATTGCTCCCGTTATATTTTTTCTTGTGCTAATCTGCCGTTGATGTGAATTATGGCAAAGTATCTAGACAGGCTTTTGATATAGTGTTGAAGATAAACGTGTTTAAACACCTTATATGCGCCCTCGCTGCTACAATATGTTTTGTGAGCCCGTATTCACTTGCCACAGAAAGTCAAACGCTGCCGAAAACCTTGCGAATTGGTGTAGAAGATATCAACTATGCGCCAGTAATGAATTTTACTGAAGGTAAACACGACGGCCTCCTGTATCAAATTCTTCATGAATTCGCTCTACAAAATGACATTGAGTTATCATTTATTCCTCTACCATTGAATCGCTTTCCTTTCTGGTTCGATGAAAATGCCATTGATATCCGACTGCCTGATAACGCGCGTTGGAAGCTGAGCTCAACGAATAACATTCGTTACAGTGCGCCGATGATCACCGTGTGTGATACTACTGTAGTACTCGACAAAAATAGAGACATGCCACCAAACGCCTTCATGCGATTAAGCTTACCAATAGGGTTTACGCCATCAAGCAAATGGAAAGATGCAATTGAGACGGGCAAATTGGAGATAGTAAGAGATACCTCCTTAAGGGTACTCGCACAAATGTTGGTTAATGAAATGATTGATGGCATTGATGTAAACATTGCTATAATCCAAAATGAGCTCAAGCATTTAGGCAAATCTCCTGCTCTTGTGTCGGTTTCTAGTAGCGTAAATGCCGATCCAGTGAAGTACCAAATTTCAACAAAACATCACACCGAAGTAATTGATAGCTTCAATAGCTTCGTTACTGACAACAAAGAAAAAATTGAAACGTGGGCAAATGACAATGGCATCGCCATAGCGCCCCAATGCGATCGTTTTCGTTCAAATTGATTCAGTCGAAAGAGTTTCATTGAACGTAACAATAATTTAAGCACAAAAAAAGCCGCTATTTAGCGGCTTCTCTGCATCACAATTTTGGGTGTTGGACAGTGCTACTTGCGTTTACTTGGACGCCCTGCTCGCTTGTTTAACCCCTGCTGCTTACGCACCTTGTGCTTTTTCACAGAACGGCGCATGCGGCTAAGTCTGGCATGATCAAGTTTACCTTGTCGCACGTTCACCATAGTTTGTGTTTCATCTGGCAGTTGAACATGGCTGCGAAGTGCATTGACATCTTCAAGCCCTAGCTCTACCCAAGCGCCTTGTGGTAAACGTTTTTGCAGTTCAATTGGCCCGTATTTAACGCGGATAAGTCGGCTCACTTGTACGCCTTGCGACTCCCACAAACGACGAACCTCACGATTACGCCCTTCTTTCAGGGTTACGTTAAACCAGCGGTTCATGCTTTCTTCTTCGGCGTGCTGTGGCGTTGGCGTACCTGTAATTGTCAGGAATTTTGCTTCACCGTCTTCCAGCTCAACCCCTTTTTGCAAGGTATTGAGGGTTTTGCCCGTTACCTCACCAAATACACGCACCGCATACTCGCGTTCAACTTCGCATTTAGGGTGCATCAAACGATTCGCTAATTCACCGTCGTTAGTGAAGAGCAATAAACCGCTGGTGTTCATATCAAGACGACCAACAGTGATCCACCTACCTAAGCGAATGGCAGGTAATCTGTCGAACACGGTGTCTCGGCCTTCAGGGTCGTGACGGCTGCACAACTCGCCTTCGGGTTTGTTGTACATCAATACACGGCATATTGGTTGCTCGGTTTGACGAGACAATAAATGCCCGTCTACACGTATTTGCGCGGTGTGATCAACTCTATCGCCGAGAGTAGCAACGGCACCATTTACAGATACACGTCCTTCTTCTATCCAACGTTCCATTTCTCGTCGCGAGCCTAGCCCTTGGTTAGCCAGTACTTTTTGCAACTTTTCAGTCATGGTTTCACTCTTTAATTGCTTGTTTACGGTCGCACGGTCTATTCAGACGGTGCCTCATTTAACACCTTAAGCGGCGAGTCAGACGCAATGCTTTCAGCCATATTTTCAAACGCTTCAGCGTTAGGTAAATCACCTAACGACGTCATCGAAAAATAGTCTAAAAAGCCTTTTGTGGTAGCGTACAGTGCAGGTCGCCCCGGCACCTCTTTGTGACCCACTACCTTTATCCAATCTCGTTCTGTGAGTGTCTTTATAATATTGCTGCTTACCGCTACACCACGCACTTGTTCAATTTCTCCGCGCGTGATGGGCTGACGGTAGGCAATAAGCGCCAATGTTTCGAGCATCGCTCGTGAATATTTGGGCGCATTTTCTTGCCATAATTTACTTAACCACGGGCTAAGCGCATCTAACGACTGAAATCGAAAGCCGCTTGCAACTTCTACTAACTGAATACCGCGAGGTTGATAATCTAACGTTAGCTCGTTTAGCACCTTACTCAAGGTTCTATCTGCCACGCTAAATTCATTCAGTACAGTCTCTTTAAGCTGTTGTCTTGAAATAGGTTTATCAGCAACAAAAATAGCTGCCTCTACCAACTGCTTAAGCTGCGCCGTGTTAATTTTCTTCATGAGCACCTAATTTTACATGAATTTTGGCATAAGGACCTGCCTGAATGCACAAAATAAGCTGTTCTTTTACTAATTCTAAAATGGCGAGGAAACAAACCACAACGCCGGCCTTACCTTCTTCTACCGTAAAAAGGCGCTCAAGAGGCGTATATTCGGTATTATTTAGCACAGACAATATCAACGACATGCGCTCTCTGGTGCTAAGCGCTTCCCGTTCAATGGTGTGATGCTCAAAGGCCTCAGCCCGCTTCATTGCCGCGCTAAAGGCAAGCACAATTTCAGCAAGGGTAACATCAGGCTCAATGCGTATAGGTGCTACGTTATCGCTTGTCTCTACATTAACGTTGTAAATGTCACGCTCAAGGCGAGGCTGCAAATCTAAGTCTTCTGCGGCCTGCTTCACCAACTCATATTCTTTCAACCGGCGAATTAGCTCAGCCC
This sequence comes from Alteromonas sp. McT4-15, assembly GCF_020515205.1. Lineage (NCBI taxonomy): Bacteria > Pseudomonadati > Pseudomonadota > Gammaproteobacteria > Alteromonadales > Alteromonadaceae > Alteromonas > Alteromonas sp. McT4-15. Next base: position 26,089 of record NZ_JAJALG010000011.1, on the reverse strand, counting down.
GTGGGTCTTCTTCTTCGTCCGACTCATCGCTGCGTTTTGGCAACAATAACCTTGACTTTATTTCGGCAAGAATAGCGGCCATCAACAGGTATTCAGCGGCCAGTTCAAGCTTCAACGACATCATTGCATCAACGTATTCCATGTATTGCTTGGTCACATCGGCAATAGGCAGCGTAGTGATGTCAAATTTTTGCTTTCTGATTAAATACAGCAGTAAATCAAGGGGGCCTTCAAAGGTTTCTAAAATAACTTCTAGCGCATCAGGCGGAATAAAAAGATCTTCAGGCTTTTCTATGACGGCTTCGCCATTAATAAACGCAAGCGGCAATGGCTGCTGTACCGGCGTTGCCGCGGTATTTTGCAGTGCTACTTCGTTATCTGGCGCAGTCACAACAGCGTCGCTCTGAGTGCTGTTTTTTTTTGATTCCGGCACAATTCTTCGTTCTTGTTATGCGTTTTACACGCTTATTGTTATTTGTCGTTTATGTTATGCAGTGCGTAGTGTGTTGCCAATGCATTTGCGCATGGCGCCAACACACAATATGCCTAGCACGGTACCTTATTCAAACGATACTTTATTCAAACGATACTTTATTCAAACGGTACTTTATTCAAACGGTGATGGGTCGCCCGTACCATGACGCACAATAACAGGCGTATCTTCTGAAAGATCCACAACCGTTGTAGGCTGCTCACCAATATACCCGCCGTGAATAATAAGCCCAACCTGTTTTTCAAGATTATCGCGAATAACATCAGGGTCAGATTCCGCCATTGTATTTCCCGGCAAAATCAGCGACGTAGACATCAATGGCTCACCTAACTCTTCAAGCAGAGCTAGCGCAATGGCGTTATCAGGCACGCGAATACCAATGGTTTTCCGCTTGGGGTTTTGCAGCCGTTTAGGCACTTCTCGCGTGGCTTTTAGCACAAAAGTGTAATGCCCTGGCGTGTTGTTTTTGATTTGACGAAAGGCAGTATTATCTACCTTCGCATAAATCGACAGTTCCGACATATCACGACACATAAGCGTAAAGTTATGCTCTTTGTCTATTTGTCGAATACGGCAGAGCTGTTCAAGCGCTCTTTTATCTTCCATCTGACAACCAATGGCATACCCAGAATCAGTGGGGTAAACCACAACTGCACCTTCGCGAATCAATTCACACGCTTGCGTTATTAAACGCTTCTGCGGATTGTCTGGGTGTACATAAAAAAACTGACTCATAACGCCTCTCTTGTCTCAACTTGCTTGCTCTAGCACGCAAGCCTTGCTCTTGTTGGTTTGGGCATGCCTTGCTATTTGCACACGCTTAGCTATTTGCCCCTAGTGCGTCAAACTGCGTCCAATTGTGCCAAACTGGCGTAAGTTTGCTGCTAATACCTAAGTTTTTGCCTAGCTCTGTCCATCGTGAAGGGAAATGAAAATCTGACCCTGCTGACGCTAGTAAACTATGGGTTTGCGCAAGTTCATTAATCAATTCTTGCTTGGTTTTATTAATGCCCGGAAATGCGGTCTCGATGGCATCACCACCGGCTTGCTCAAAAAGCGCCACAAGACGGCGTAGCCATTTTGCGGTCATATCGTAGTGGGCTGGATGTGCAAGCACAGCTTGACCGCCAGCATCTTGAATCCAGGTTATCGCCGTTTCAATACTGGGCCATTCAGCTTTAACCGCCGCCCGCTTGCCTTTGCCAAGGTATTTCTTAAACGCCGCTTCCATGGTAGGTACGCCGTAATTATTCACCAACACTCTTGCAAAGTGTGCACGGGTTACTTGACCGACTCCGGCAAGTGCCTTGGCTCTGGGTAGCACGCCTTCAAAGCCGCACTTTTCTAATTTTTCAGCAATTTTCTCTGCACGCGCTTCGCGCACTTGTGCTTGCCCGTCTAAGCGCGCTAAAAATTCTGGGCACTGGCGGTTAACATTTAATCCCACAACGTGGATGTCGAAACCGTGCCACAACGTGGATATTTCCACCCCGTCAATCAGTGTAAGCGGCCGTTTCTGCTTTGCTTGAACGCTGTGCGCTTCGTCTAATCCAGCCACGGTATCGTGATCAGTAATCGCCAGCACATTCACCTGCATGGTGTGCGCGCGAAGGACAAGTTCTTCAGGGGTTAAATGCCCATCAGAGAATTTTGTATGACTATGTAGATCTATTTTCAATGTCTTATGCAAATTTATGGTTGACACAAAAGGCAATTTGTTTTCTTCTATATACACAAAGTATACGTACTAACGGCTTCAAATCCTATTGAAGTTTAAACAAACAACGAGTAATTCATGCACACGCAAAAAACATCTACAGCAATGACAGTTGCAACTTGGTGGTGGCACTCCCTAACTTAACGGGCGGTGTGCACTGTAGTGCGTGAATGAAAACACATAAAGGCCCGTTTATACGGGCCTTTTTTTTATCTTTTTGCAGTTGGAGAGAAGCAAAAATGAGTTTAGCGGAACTGGGCACTTCCCCAGGCAAGGTTGAGACAATAGAACAAGTAGGTCACTACATTGACGACCCACTCGCGGCCTTTGCTCACTTGTGTGAGAATACGAGCAACGCGTTATTACTAGAATCGGCAGAGATTGACTCGAAAGATGACTTACAAAGCTTGCTGATGGTTGACGCTGCACTTCGTATGGAATGCAGAGGTAATCGCGTTGAAATTACCGCACTTACTGGCAATGGCGCGTCTGTACTTCCACTTTTCACTACGCAAAGCCCTGACGGCCTAAATGTAGTAGACAGTACAGCAACAACGGTTACTCTAGAGTGTGATGACGCCGATGCAGATTTAGACGAAGACAGTCGTTTAAAAGCCGCAAGTGTTATGGATACACTGCGTATTGTTGTCAATAAGGTTACCCCCATACGTCAGCACCCCCATGCTGTATTTCTAGGTGGTGTATTTGCCTATGACATGCTGGCCGGTTTCGAAAAACTACCCGATGTTGCAGAAGGCGAAAATGACTGTCCGGACTTTGTGTTTTACCTTGCCGAGACGCTCATTACCGTAGACCATCAAACGCGCGAAACACATATCATTGGTAGCGTATTTAGCGGGCAAGATGTCGCTCAGCAATACTTCACCATCGCCCAGCGCCTAGAAGCTATCCACCAACAGCTTCACGACATGCCGGCGGAGCCTGTCCTAAAAGGGCAAAGTGGACAGTCACTCGAAAAAAGTGGACAGTCACTCACTTTAACAGATAACCACGATGCTTCTGTGGACATCACCGACGAGCAATTTTGCAACCACGTACTCGACTTAAAGCAGCATATTTTGGCTGGCGACATATTTCAGGTTGTGCCATCACGCACATTTTCTCTCCCCTGCCCATCGCCACTCCTTGCTTATGCAAAGCTAAAAGAATCTAATCCAAGTCCGTATATGTTTTACATGCAGGATGAAGCATTCAGTATTTTCGGCGCTTCGCCTGAATCTGCTCTTAAATACGATAGCGAAAGCAACCAGGTTGAAATATATCCCATTGCCGGCACTCGACCACGCGGAAAACGCGCCGACGGCTCGATTGATAGAGATTTGGACAGTCGCATTGAACTAAACCTTCGCGAAGACACTAAGGAAAAATCAGAGCACATTATGCTTGTTGACCTTGCGCGAAATGACGTTGCTAAAGTAAGTCGCCCTGGTACCCGCTACGTGAAAGACCTATTAAAAGTAGACCGCTACTCTCATGTAATGCATCTTGTATCGCGCGTGGTAGGCCAGCTGAGAGACGATTTAGATGCGCTGCATGCCTATCAAGCGTGTATGAACATGGGCACATTAGTAGGTGCGCCGAAAGTAAGTGCTGCCACGCTTATTCGTGAAGTAGAACAAAAACGTCGCGGCAGTTACGGCGGCGCGGTTGGTTATCTGAACGGACAGGGTGACATGGACACCTGCATTGTTATTCGCTCGGCATTTGTCAAAAACAACACCGCGTATATTCAAGCGGGTGCTGGCGTCGTTCACGACTCAATCCCACAAGCCGAAGCTGATGAAACGCGCGCCAAAGCGCAAGCGGTTATTGGGGCTGTTAAAGCGGCACTTAAAGAAGAATATGTACCCAGTAAGGAGGGCAACGCATGAACCAACAGGTGACCACCCTCTTTTTACTGGATAATGTAGACTCATTCACCTACAACTTGGTTGATGAACTGCGCACGCTAGACTTAGACATTAAGGTTTATCGAAATACCGTTTCGGCCGACATGTTGTTTGAACGCATGCAAGAACAAGCAACAAAAGGCCCAGTAATATTAATGCTATCGCCAGGGCCCGGCGCTCCCAGTGAAGCAGGCTGCATGCCAGCACTACTGAACAAAGTGCGAGGCGTTTTCCCAGTAATTGGTATTTGCTTAGGCCACCAAGCCATTGTAGAACACTACGGTGGTACAGTTGGACGGGCAAGCCAAGTCATGCACGGTAAATCATCGGCAATTACTCACACTGAAAAGGCAATGTTTGAAGGGTTACAACAACCCTTACACGTGGCGCGTTATCACTCTTTGGTTGCACATGAATTACCTGATGCACTGACGGTATGCGCATCGACAGTGAATGACGATGGCAGCGAAGCAGTGATGGCAGTATATAGCGAAGGCGATCGCATGTTGGGCTTTCAGTTTCACCCTGAATCTATTTTAACCGCCCAAGGCAGTTTGCTACTTAAGCAAAGTATTGACTATTTAACGTTACAGGGAGCCTATCATGCTTAACGCAGGCCCACTTCTTGAACAATTGATGTTGCGTGAGTCGCTCTCGCAAACCGAAGCCTACAGCTTGTTTAACAGTATTATGCACGGTGAACAAAGCGAGGTGATGATAGCAGCGGTGCTTACCGCGCTTAAAATGAAGAAAGAATCGCCAAGCGAAATTGCAGGTGCAGCCAGTGCAATGGTTGCCAATGCCCTTCCCTTTCCAACGCCGAGCTATGAGTTTGCCGACATTGTGGGGACAGGTGGTGACGGCCACAACACGATTAATATCTCAAGTGCAGCCGGTGTGGTAGCGGCTGCGTGCGGTGTAAAAGTAGCCAAGCACGGTAATCGAAGTGTGTCGAGCAAATCAGGTTCAGCCGATTTGTTTCGTCAATTCGGGTTAAATTTAGAAATTAGCCCCGAGTTATCGCGAAAATGCTTAGATGAAGCAAATTTCACATTTCTTTTTGCTCCCGTTTATCACGCCGGTATGCGCCACGCAGCCCCCGTGCGCGCTGCGATGAAGACCAGAACCTTGTTTAACATCTTGGGTCCACTGGCAAACCCTGCGGGTCCAACTCATGGTGTATTCGGCGTATACTCTCCCGAACTGCTTGAACCGTATGCAAAAACCCTTATGCTGCTTGGCCAACATCGCGCCATGATAGTGCACGGCGATGGCCTTGATGAGCTGGCGCTGCACGGCGAGTCGATGATTTACGACTTAGAGCACGGCGATATTCGCAAACTAACCGTTACATCAGATGATTTCGGTTTACCGCGCTATCCGTTATCGGCTATCGAAGGCGGTGAACCGGAAGAGAACCGACAATTTGTTGAAGCTGCACTGAATGGCGAAGGCAAAGAAGCGCATCGTGCGGCCATTGCTATGAACTGTGGCGCATTGTTAAAAGTGACGGGCAAAGCTGATAGCTTCAAAGACGGCGCCGAAATGGCGATGGACGCCATGTCCAAGGGGTTACCCATGCAGTTACTTTCAAAGGTAGCCAAAATTACTCAGGAGGTAAGCACGAATGGCTAATGTGCTTGAGAAAATTGTTGCAGACAAGCGCGAAGAAATTGCGGCTAGAGAAACGGCTCTGCCGTTAGAAAGCTTTAAAAACGCGCTAGTGCCGTCTCAAAAAAGTTTGTTTGCGGCACTTAGTGAGCCTAACGCCGGCTTCATTTTTGAATGTAAAAAAGCGTCGCCTTCAAAAGGCCTTATTCGCGATAATTTTAATTTAGATGAAATTTTGGCCGCATATACCCCCTATGCTGCCGGTATTTCTGTACTGACTGACGAAAAGTACTTTCAAGGCAAATTCGAATACCTTGCCTATGTGACCGAGCGCGTTGCGCAGCCTGTGCTAAACAAAGACTTCTTTGTTGAAACCTATCAAGTGTATCTGGCGCGCCATTATAACGCCGACGCCGTATTGCTTATGCTTAGCGTATTAAGCGACGACGAGTATCGCGAGTTAGCCGCTGTTGCTGACAGCCTACACTTAGACATTCTTACTGAAGTAAGTAACGAAGAAGAAATGCGGCGCGCTATAGCGTTAGAAGCAAATATTATCGGTATCAACAACCGTAACCTGCGCGACTTATCTACCGACCTTGCTACCACAGAACGCCTAGTGCCCATGTTAGAAGCTGCGACCCACGACTTTGTGGTCATTTCCGAATCTGGCATTTATACCCATGATGACGTGTTGCGCCTAGCCGCCGTATCAGATGGGTTCTTGGTAGGCAGTGCACTGATGGCACAAGACGATCTGCCTCGTGCGGTTAAAACCTTGGTCAATGGTGCAGTAAAAGTATGCGGGTTAACCACCCCAGAGCAAGCGCAGATGGCATTTGACCAAGGCGCCAGTTTTGGCGGACTGATCTTTGCTGATAAATCGCCTCGCTATGTTACTCACGATATGGCGCAAACTATTACTCAACAAGTTAACGGCGCTTTTGTCGGTGTATTTGTGAATAGTGACGTAGACCAAGTTGCGTCACTGGCGGCATCGCTTAGTTTATTTGCCGTGCAATTACACGGTAGTGAAGATGAACATTATGTGGCCACACTTTCAGAAAAACTGCCTGAGGGTTGCGAGATTTGGGTTGCACAAGGCGTGAAAGCTGATACAACAAACTCGCTACCTGAAATAGTGGACAGACACTTAAATAACCCATTAATTAGCCGCGTGCTTCTGGATTGCCAAGTAGGCGACGCCAAAGGTGGCACGGGGGAATCATTCAACTGGCAACTGTTAGATGGCGCCGAGCAAAAGCATAAGCTCGTTCTTGCAGGCGGCATAAACCCGCAGAACGTAGAAGGCGCTATCGCCGCAGGTTGCGGCATCATTGATGTGAATTCAGGGGTAGAAGATGCGCCTGGCATCAAATCGGCTGACAAATTGAGCGCACTGTTTGCAGTGTGCCGCCAATATTAATTCAAGAAACAGGACAACGTAATGAACCAACTAGATACAAAATTTGGCGAATTTGGTGGCATGTACGTGCCCGAATTGCTTATTCCCGCCCTTGATCAGCTGGAAAAAGCGTTTTTGGATGCCAAAGACGATCCCACGTTTAACGAAGAATTTCTATCGCTGCTGAAAGACTACGCGGGTCGTCCAACGTCGATGACGCTAACCCGTAACTTAGTTAGCAACCCGAAAGTAAAATTGTACCTTAAACGTGAAGACCTATTGCACGGCGGTGCACACAAAACCAATCAGGTATTGGGACAGGCACTGCTTACTAAACGCATGGGTAAAACTGAGGTTATCGCCGAAACAGGCGCGGGTCAGCACGGTGTTGCAACAGCATTAGCTTGCGCGCTTTTGGGCCTAAAAGCACGTATTTATATGGGTGCAAAAGACGTAGAACGTCAAGCACCTAATGTATTCCGTATGAAGCTAATGGGCGCTGAAGTTATACCAGTAAATGCGGGTTCTGGTACGCTTAAAGATGCCGTTAACGAAGCGATGCGCGACTGGTCTGCCAACTATGAAACAGCCCACTACCTATTGGGCACTGCAGCAGGTCCGCACCCCTTCCCTACTATCGTACGTGAATATCACCGCATGATTGGCGAAGAAACTCGCGCACAAATTATGGAGAAAGAAGGTCGTCTACCTGATGCCGTGGTGGCGTGCGTGGGTGGTGGTTCAAACGCCATCGGTATGTTTGCAGACTTTATCGATGAGCCATCAGTGCGCTTAGTAGGTGTAGAGCCTGCTGGTAAAGGGGTTCACACCAAGGAGCACGGTGCCACTATCGTTACTGGTACTAAGGGTATTTTACATGGTGCTTACACCTTTATCATGCAAGACAAAGAAGGCCAAATTGAAGAAAGTTATTCAGTTTCAGCGGGGCTAGATTACCCAGCAGTGGGCCCTCAGCACGCGTATCTGCACGACATTGGCCGCGCTGAATATGTTGCAGCAACAGATGAAGAAGCTTTGAATGCCTTTCAGCTACTGGCACGCAAAGAGGGTATTATACCCGCACTAGAATCATCACATGCCTTGGCACATGCGCTTAATATGGCCGATGAAGCCGAAGAAGAAACAATTATTGTTGTGAACTTATCGGGTCGCGGTGATAAAGATCTTGCGCACGTAATTAACATTTTAGGGGATGATTTATAATGGAACGATATGCACAAATGTTTGCGCAATTGGATGAAAAGAACCAAGGCGCATTTGTTCCTTTTGTCATGGTCGGCGACCCTGACCTTGCGCAATCTGAAGCGATTATTTGCCAGCTAATTGAAAGTGGTGCTGATGCACTTGAGTTAGGTATTCCTTATTCAGACCCAATTGCAGATGGTCCAACAATTCAAGCATCGGCTATTCGCGCTTTGAACAACAAAGTTACCGTTGCTGATTGCATGGGCGTCATTTCTCGCGTTCGCGCAAAATACCCTAACGTGCCAATTGGCTTACTGCTATACAGCAACTTAGTGATGGCGAAGGGCATTGAAACCTTCTACAGCAAAGCGCAGGAAGCTGGCGTGGACTCAATATTGGTAGCCGATGTACCTATCCGAGAAGCAGCACCTTTTCAAAAAGCCGCAGAAGCAACGGGTATTTCGCAAATTCTAATTGCACCGCCTAATGCAACTGACGAAACAATGGAAAAAATTGGCGAGTATTCGAAAGGGTACACATATCTGCTTGGACGTGCAGGCGTGACTGGCGCAGAAACAGCCGCCAATGTGCCTGCAGCAGATTTGATAGCACGATTAAATAAACATAATGCTGCGCCAGCCCTTTTAGGCTTTGGTATTTCGACGCCAGAGCAAGTTAAGTCAGCAATTGATGCGGGTGCCGCTGGCGCAATATCTGGTTCTGCCACAGTGAATATTATAGCTGCGAATCTTGATGACAACGACAAGATGCTAAGTGAGCTTGGTAGCTTTGTTGAAGGTATGAAAGCTGCAACTAACAAAGGGTAAAAAGCCATGCTATATATGATTTGTGCAACAGACGTTGCAAATAGCTTAGATAAACGCCTTGCAGCACGCCCTGCACACTTAGAGCGCTTGAATGCGTTAAAAGCAGAAGGTCGGCTAATAATGGCAGGCCCCTTCCCTGCCGTTGATAGCCCAGATCCCGGCCCTGCGGGTTTCACCGGCTCATTGGTGGTGGCTGAATTCGACTCGCTAGAAGATGCGCAAGCATGGGCCGATGCCGATCCATATATTGAAGCAGGCGTCTACGAGAGCGTAATAGTAAAACCGTACAAAAAGGTTTTGCCGTAAAAGACTGAAAGAATAGACCCCCTTCAAAAAGCCTAGCACCCGCTAGGCTTTTTTGTTTCTGCGAGAAATAAAGGAGGAAATAAAGGACAGACACTCAATTTCGCAACACATTAAAAAACGGACAGACACTTTTTCTTTGAGTGCAACCAATGAATAAAATAAAGAAAATAAAGGACAGACACTTTTAAAAAGGAACTTCCCCCTGATTTGCCTCCTTTTATAAAAGTTAAGCGATGTCTACAAGAAAGTGTCTGTCCCTTATTTGGTTGCTAAGTTAGGAATAGCCACTTACGGCTTATGTACACTTTTCCATAAGCAGGGTAGACTTATTTCAATTCAGTATTTGTTCAGATTGGTAACGTATACTTGGCGTTAGTTTGGTCTGGGCGAGATTTTTATGGTGAGGTTGTATGACGTTATCGCTTCGAGTTGCAATAGTATGTGTTGTGTTAGCTTTGTCTTGCACAAGCCCGGCTATTGCCCAGCAAAGCGCTAACGCCAGTATTTCCAAAAGTGAAGCAGCTGAACGCGCGAGAAATGCAGAAAATGGTCGCGTATTAAAAGTTGAGCAGACTTCCAAAAAATATCGTGTAAAAGTACTGAAAAAATCAGGACGAGTAGTAACGGTGGATGTAGATAAACGCTCAGGCAAAGTGAAAACATCCAAAGATAAGGATTGATATGCGTATCCTAATAGCCGAGGACGACAGCAGGCTGCTAACCCAACTAGACACGCTACTTCAACAAAATGGATACAGTGTTGATTTAGCTGACAATGGCGAGCATGCATTATTTCTCATAAAAGAATACAGTTATGATTTGGCAATTATCGACATCGGTATGCCAAAGCTAGATGGCTTTGAAGTTATCCGAAAAGCGCGACAAGCTGACATTTCCTGCCCTATATTAATACTGACAGCGCGCGACAGATGGCAAGAAAAGGTAGAAGGCCTTGATGCAGGAGCCGACGATTACCTTACCAAACCATTTCACAACGAAGAGTTACTCGCTAGAACGAAAGCATTGATTCGTCGGGCTTCAGGTCAAGCTAACCCAACAATTCAGTTCGGTCCAATAGCACTTGATACTGTCAGTGAAGAACTTTCACTCAACGGAGAAGCGCTCGACTTAACCGCTTACGAGTACAAAGTAATGGAATACTTGATGTTGAATCCACAAAAAGTAATTTCAAAGACTGAGTTAACTGAACATATCTATGATCAAGATTTCGATTTAGACAGTAACGTCATTGAGGTCTTCGTGGGTAGATTACGCAAAAAGCTCGATCCGACAGGCGAGTTAAAACCGATAGAAACCCTGCGTGGAAGGGGTTACCGGATAAATCGCAATCTATGAGGCAACTGTCGCTTCGACTAAGAAGTATCTTATTAGCAATAGGGCTATTAGCCCTATTTGCGCCTTTTACCGTCATTATTCTAGACGACGCTTATACAGAAAGTTTAACTCAAGCAAAAATGAGTGAGTTGCGCCTAATGAACTTAGGCTTGCTTTCCGCGTTTGAATTAGATGGCGATTTACCCTATATGCCAGAAATTTTGTATGAGGAGCAACTCAACCTGCCTGGCTCGGGGTATTTGGGCATTATTGTTTTTCGAGACGAAGTCATTTGGCAATCAGCATCTGCTTTAGAATATACTTTTACCCCCCCTGATATTGATGTTGCGGTTGGAAACGAGCTCTTTATCGACAATCACAATCCAAAATTTGCTAGCGAGTCCCCTTTTTTCGTCTATGCATTTACTGCGGAATTTGCTTCTAGTAGAGATTTTGAGCCCGTACGCTTTTACATTTTTAATGACAAAGTATTGTTTGAGCAGGAACGTGACACTTTTTTAACGACTACATGGCAGTGGATATTCACGTTGTGCTTTGTTTTGCTTGTGTTTATTGTGGTGGGCATTAGCTTAGTACTCTCGCCTGTAAGAAAACTCATCGACGAAATTTCACTGACTTCAAGTGGCAAAAAACCGAAACTTGATGAACGATACCCCGTGGAATTTGACTCACTAAAACGCTCCATCAACGACTTGTTACACACTGAAGCTAAACAAAGAACACGCTATAAAAACAGTTTGGGTGATTTGGCGCATAGTCTAAAAACACCGCTTGCAGTTGCTTCAGGGCACAAGAGCCTTCCTGCAGAAGTTAAAGAATCGCTGTCTCAAATCGATAGGATAATTCAACGACAATTAAAAAGAGCGAGTGCTGGAAAAACAGGGTGGCAGAATGCAATTCGAATAGAACCTGTTCTGCATAAACTCGCAGATGCGATGGATAAAGTTTATCAAGATAAAGCACTGACTATCGAATTTGATGTCGACGAAAAGGCGCAGTTTAAGGGCGACGAAACTGATTTAATGGAGCTGTTTGGCAACATTCTTGATAACGCCTGTAAAGCAGCCAACACCCAAATTACAGTTTATGCGCAGATTAACGATAATTGGTTAACGGTAAAATTCGATGATGATGGCCCCGGTATCCCAGATGATAAAAAATCGGTGCTGTTAGAGCGAGGGATGCGGCTTGATACATACACTGAAGGTCATGGCATAGGTATGGCTTTAGTAGCAGATTTGGTATCGATATATGAAGGCCGAATGAAGATAGAGGACAGTCACTTAGGTGGCGCAAGCATTACTCTCAGCTTTCCCTATCACGAAGTCGAGAATTAGTTCTCGACTACTAATAAAGTGGACAGACACTTTTTCGTGATTTTTATTGTGACTGTCCATTATTATTTTCTCAAAAAGGTGTTTTGCTACAGGTAGCATTAAGTGTGTGTCCGTTTTCACCAACACCCATAAAAAACGAGTTATGCCACCTTCTTATCACCTTCACTTGATAGCAACACTGCAAGCCATTTACTCTCTTCTCTCGATTCTAAGGCTATTTTTACAACCATAGTTAAAGGGACAGAAAGAAGCATTCCAACAGTACCCAGCAGCCATCCCCAAAAGATCAAAGATAGGAACACGACAAGCGTAGATAGCCCCATTCCTTTTCCCATCAACCGAGGTTCGACCATATTACCCATGATGGTGTTCACTAATACAAAGCCCAAAGCAGCAAACCCTGCCTGCGCTGGACCAAGCTGAACAAAGGCGATTAGCACGGCAGGTACTGCGGCAATAATAGAACCAATATTCGGAATAAAATTAAGCATAAAAGCAAGTACAGCCCACAGCATAAAATGGTCCACCCCCATTATGTAAAGCCACAAGCCGATAATAAGTCCAGTACCTAGACTCACCACTGTTTTTATTGCGAGATAACTGTTAACGGAGCGGATGAATCGGTCGATGTGTTTTAGCTTCATACCAGGGTCAGCCAACGCAATATGCAATCTGCGAGGAATACTATCCGCTTCAAAAAGCATGAAGATAACGGTTAGAAGAATCAAGAATAGATTAGACAACACACCGCCCATACCGCTTATGAAATTGGTAGCAACCGACATTGCCGTAGCAGGATCTAGGTGAGAAGCGATCAACTCGCGGTTTATATGAATATTGTATTCAGCCAGTTTAGACACAACCCATGCAAACTCAGAATCCAATTTACTTCTGTATTGAGGCAAATTTTCTCTAAACTCTGTCATTGACTGGCCAACGAGACCGGCCAAAAGAAATCCGAACACAACAATTATCAGTATAACAAAGGTGATAGATAACCATTTGGGCACGCCAAATCTAGAAGTCCAGTGAATAATTGGACTGCACGCTATAGCGATAAATATAGATAGAAAGAAAGGCACCATAATCGTACTGGCTGCCTTAATGCCTGCCATTACAACCACGAGGCAAGCAAGTACAATAAGAATTTTTGCGGTTGGTGATCGTAGTTCCACTGACATTTTGTGCTACATTCCTGACTGAAACGACAATACTTTACAACGACTTATAACTAACTACAAACAAGAGACTGGAATGAACTTTAATCTCGCTACAATAAAAATTAAAAACCTCAGACTTCGAACGTATATCGGCATTAACGAAGATGAAATCAAAAACAAACAAGATGTAGTGGTTAACGTAAAAATCGACTACGACGCTGAGAAAGCGACTAATACTGACGATATGAGTGATGCACTAAACTACAAAACGATCACCAAGGCGATTATAAAATTAGTCGAGGATAATCGATTCTCTTTGCTAGAAAAACTCACCGCCGATGTACTTAGCATTGCCGCAGAGCATTCGTCGGTGCGCTATGCAGAAGTAGAAGTAGACAAACCCCACGCGCTCAGATTCTCTGACTCGGTATCACTTACGCTTTCATGTAACAAGTCAGCGTAGCGGAGAGCTCCATGAATATTCTCATTACCGGTGGAACAGGCCTTGTAGGCAGTGAATTCATCAGCCAATATCGAAACCAGCATACGTTTACAGTTGTATCGCGAGACACAAGTAAAGCAAAGGCAAAGTTGGGAGAAGACATTGCTGTAGTAAACGCTGTTTCAAAAATTGAGGATATTTCGGCGTTTGATGCGGTTATTAATTTGGCGGGTGAACCAATAGCCGACAAACGATGGACAGACACTCAAAAGAAAGTAATTTGCGAAAGTCGATGGTCAATCACTTCACAACTCGTCGCTAAAATCAACGATGCTAAGCAGCCTCCAAAAATCTTTATTTCGGGGTCAGCGATTGGTTTTTATGGGAATCAAAATGATAAAGTGGTGACTGAAGACTCCATCCCTCACGATGAATTCACCCATCAACTATGCAATAAATGGGAGTCAATTGCTCAAGGCGCGATAAGTGAATCAACTCGCGTCGTTTTATTGCGCACCGGTGTTGTACTCTCTAGAAACGGTGGGGCCTTAAGTAAAATGGCGCTACCTTTCAAATTGGGAGTGGGCGGAAAACTGGGCTCAGGAGATCAATATCTGTCATGGATCCACCTTCAAGATATGATAAAGGCCATCGCATTCTTGCTTGAAAACAAGAATTGTAGTGGCCCGTTTAATGTAACTGCACCACAGCCAGTTTCAAATATTACATTCTCTAAGCAACTCGCAGCATCGCTTAATCGCCCATGCTTATTCACTGTCCCTGCCTTCATTATGAAAATCGCAATGGGAGAATCATCAACAATGATTATGGAAGGTCAACGCGTTATACCTCAAAATTTAACTAACGCTGGGTTTACTTTTGAATACCCTACTTTAGAAATGGCACTTATCGACATCAATCGATGAGCTGAGTAGATTTCGTTAGCTGCAAAGTTCTAATGCATTCGTTAATCCGTTAATGCCGTTAATGCCGTTAATGCCGTTAATGGACAGACACTTTTTATATGAGTGTCTGTCCACTTTCTTTAGCTCTAAATCACACTATTTTTCTCAACATTTGGCTCGTATTTAGCGTTAGCAAGCGCCAGCAACCAAAGGCCCCAAGAATGCCAACTACAACAGCTCCTACTGTAGGCGCAACAGCCCAATATTCGAAATGCAGACTGCCATCCATTTGAAAAACTGATGTTTGAAGCAAGTAAAGACTTAACTCATTAGCCAATGCCGCCATGAATCCCGCGACTGTCCCTATAATTACGAATTCAAAAATTACACTTTTACGGATAAGGCTGCCTTTCGCGCCCAATGTCCTTAATATTGCAATTTCCTGCCTACGCTCATCCATACTGGCTTGCACTTGAGCGATCAATACTAAGCTCCCAGCCATCAGTACTAACACCAATATAAACTCAACCGCTACTGATACTTGATCGACGATCTCGCGCAGCTGATTTATGCGAGCATCCACATCAAACATCGTTATTGAAGCAAAGGGCTTTAATAGCTCAGTGAGTTGTGATTTTCTCTCGGTGGGTAGATAAAAACTGGTGATATAAGTAGGTCGGAACGAAGCCATTGCATCAGGATGGATGACAAAGAAAAAGTTAGGCTGCATCGTCTGCCAGTTTACTTCCCTGATACTGGTCACTTGGGTTTCGACTATTTCACTTCCTACATTAAAAGTTAACTTATCACCCATTTTGATGTCTAAACGCATCGCCACTTCTTGCTCAACTGATACAGGATAAACGTCATCATCGATACTCGAAACCGCATTACCATGCCAAGTGCCTTCCACAACCTTATTTTCTTTTTGTAACGTGTTACTCCACGTTAAATTCGCTTCTCTACCTAGTCCGCGACGACCTTCTCTGTTAGGTTCATCTTCCTTTGATACCTCTGTGTTTACGCCTTCCTCGTTAACAGCTACAAACCGACCTCTAACTACAGGGTAGAACTCTTCTATTTGAATGCCATTCTCTTCAAAGTGTCTGTCCAATTCGGGTTGAATATCTGGTGTTATGTTGATTAGAAAGTAGTTGGGTGTCCCTTCAGGCAACTGTGAACGCCACTGCGACACCATATCATTGCGCATAACGAGCACTACCAACAACAGCATGATTGTTATCGAGAAGCTAATGAGCTGTACACTATTGTCCATTGCTCTTCGCTTGATCCGCGCCCACGCTAGCTGCCAAGGACCCATTCTGCCACTACCTAAACGTCGGCCAATAGCAATTAACCCATAAGTAGCCAGTAATAAGCTTGCAACAAGCACAGTGCCCGATAAGAACAAAATTGCACTTATCTTAAGGTCCTGACTATACATCCACATTAACGAGAAAATCGCTCCGCCAGAAGCAATAAACTGAATGCTACGAGAACGCAGATTGGCACTAATGTCTTTTCTTAGTACCCGAAGCGGGGGTACCGAGAATAACTGAAGTAATGGATACAGAGAAAACAGCAGTGCGCACGTCGCCCCAGTAGCAACGGATATAATCACCGGGCGCCAATGCCAAACATTAAGAGATACATCTACTTTATCAGCAACAAACATCACCACTACTTGTTGGCCAATAAACCCGACAATAAGACCAATAAAAATCGCCAGTGCTGTGATTAACAAAATTTGAATGAGGTAAATTTTACGAATCGTTCTGCTGGTAGCACCCAAGGTTTTCATAATGGCCACTGGATCGAAATGTCGTTGTGCATAACGCTGTGCCGCGACAGCTATCGACACTGCTGCAAGTACAATTGCTAATAGGCTTGCGAGCAGAAAATAACGTTCAGCGCTTGCCACAGAGCGTCCAATTGCAGACTCATCATCTGCAACAGTTCGCCAAGAATGCAAGTCGTCATTAAGATTGGGCAATAGCCAGTCGCTGAAACTCTCCAATTGACTCGGCTCGCCAGCAAAGTACCCCACATAACGAACCCTACTGCCAGGGCCTGTAACAGCCGTTTTATCGAGGTCACTTAGATTCATTAGCACAATAGGGTCAGTGTTAAAAATGCTAAACCCAGCATCTGGAATATCTACCAAAACGCGCGTCACCGTGAAGACACCTTCGCCAATCTCTATCTCATCACCCACCGTGATTCCTAGCGTTTGAAACAACCTAGATTGCACCCAAGCTTCACCAGGCTGGGGTAAAGCATTGATTTCCTGCTTTTCACCAAAAGGTTTATCGGTAACGCTTACCGCCCCTTTTAGAGGGTAGCCGTCATTCACGGCTCGAAGATCGACAAGTGACATTTCGTCACCGCTAAATACCATCGAACGCGTAGTCACTTGTTTAGCTGTTGTTAACCCCTCCTCTTGCGCTTGTAGCAACCAAGATTCGTCTATAGGATCATCCGAGCGCAACTGTGCATCAGCGGCAATAAAGGCGGCTGAGCGCGATTTCAGGGCTCCTTGAAGTCGTTCGCTAAACAACGATAACGAGAGAACTGCCGCTACAGACAATACAATAGCAAGTAGTATGATTGTGAGCTCGCCGCGTCTGGCTTCATGGCGAAACAATCGCCACGCTAAATTGAACGAAGTTGACATTTATACCGCCTCTTTCGCATCGTTTTGCTCTTTAGCAGCGGTAGTTTCAACGAGTTCGCCCGCACTCATTGTTAGCTGTCTGTCGCAATGCTCTGCCAACGTATTATCATGTGTAACAAGTACTAAAGTAGTGCCTTTTTCTCTATTCATTTTAAACAAAAGTGACTCTATTTTTTCACTGTTCTTAGCATCAAGGTTGCCTGTTGGCTCGTCAGCAAACAAAATTTTAGGCGATGTAATAAACGCTCTCGCAATCGCTACACGTTGTTGCTCACCACCAGATAACTGGTTTGGAAAGTGGTGCGCTCTGTGTTGCAAACCAACTTGTTCTAAGATTTCATTGGCCAGCGCTTTGGGATTATCTAACCCCGCTATTTCAGCAGGCAACATGACATTTTCAAGTGCAGTTAGGCTTTGAACCAACATGAAGCTTTGAAATATGAAACCCACCTTATTACCGCGTAGAACAGCTCGCTGCTCCTCATCCATATTGTGCAGCCCTTCACCATCCAAAAAAATCTCACCTTCTGTAACTTGGTCCAAGCCCGCCAACAAGCCTAACAATGTTGATTTACCTGAGCCGGACGCACCAATAATGGCAACGGACTCACCAGACTTGACTTCGAAGGAAATTGGACGAAGGATCTGCAGTGAACCTTCACTCGTATCAACTACTTTTGTTACAGAGTTTGCTTTTATCATAAGGGGTCATCTATTCGTGTTTGTTAGATTTCGTAATTTGTTCGTATTTTTAGTCATTCTTTTAATACCCTCTCACGCGCTATCAGATCAAGCTGATAACCAGGAGAAGAGCGAAAATGCTGTCCTACTTATATTAGGTGACAGTCTATCCGCAGCTTACGGATTACAGCAACGCGAGGGTTGGGTTAGTTTGTTACAAAAAATGTGGCAAGACGACAATATTCCGATTGAAATTGTAAATGCTGCGGTGAGCGGAGAAACGACCGATGGCGGACTAGCAAGGTTCCCTCGTCTTCTAGAGCAACACAATCCTACGCATGTTTTAATTGAACTGGGTGGTAATGACGGCTTACAAGGCCACAACATTAAAAAAATTAGAGACAATTTAACGTCATTAGTTGAAACAGCGAAAAGCAGCGAAGCGCAAGTTTTTCTTCAAGAAATGCAAATTCCTTCAAATTATGGAAAGCGATATACACAAATGTTTACCAAGAGCTTTTCGCAAGTGGCTGACGCACAAAGCGTGACGAAAATTCCTTTTTTCCTAGAGGAAATAGCATTGAAAAGTGAGCTAATGCAAAGTGACGGGATTCATCCTAATGCGACGGCGCAACCGATGATTGCAGAATTAATGGACAGACACTTAAGAAAGTTAATCCTCAATGATGAATAAATGTGCTATTTTATAAAAGAGTGATTCACAAAATTCGGAGTCTAGTATGGATGTTTCATCAGTTAATTCAGGCCCAGTATCAACCGTACTTGAAACACCTCAGCGTGCGCCCCAGCAGCAAGTAGAGCAACGCAACGAGCAAGAAAATCAAGCCAATCAGACTCAGCCTACACAGCAGACATCTAGCGGTTCAGACGGTCGAGTAGGCTCACGCGTGGATGTGTTTGTATAAGGCTTTGTTTGATAGACTGGACACCCACACGATGTATTAGTAAATTCGCCGAATAAAGCCAGCCAAAGTGGACACCCACTTGTTTGCAGTTACTAAACCATTCACTACAGTCCATCAGAGCACTTAAGTGACTGTCCACTTTAATTCACTGTTCAATCTAGTTCCAAACCATTCATCTCAAAAAACTGTACCAAAACTGGCCTCATAGACACTTAAAAAGAAGTGTGAATTTCTCATAATGCGTAAAAACATTAGGGATATGGAAATGCCTTTACCTCGCTACAAACAAATCAATACGGATGTCACCCCTTATTATCATTGTATTTCACGATGCGTACGTCAGTCGTACCTTTGCGGTAGGGATAATAATACAGGGATAAACTATGAACATCGCAGAAAGTGGATCCAAGACAGACTGCATAAGCTCTCACAAGCTTTCGCTATTGATCTTTGTGCTTATGCTGTTATGCACAATCATATTCATGTTGTGCTCCATGTCGCTAAAGGAAGAGCAGAGGGTTGGTCAATGGATGAGGTCCTTCTTCGCTGGCGAATGTTCTATAAATGTCCACCGCTTGTGCAACGTTACTTAGAAGGAGAGTCGGAGAGTGAATTATCCCCCGAAGAGTGCGCTGAGTTACAAAGGCTTTCATCACTATACCGAAGCCGGCTTCAATCAATTAGCTGGTTCATGCGGATGCTCAACGAATACATCGCTAGAAAAGCGAATAAAGAGGATGATTGTAAAGGCTATTTTTGGGAAAGACGTTTTCGGTCTCAAGCTATATTAGATGAAAAAGCACTGGCTGCGGTTATGGCATACGTCGACTTAAATCCAATTCGAGCCAAAATTGCAAACTCTCTCACTACATCAAATTTCACTAGTATTCAGTACCGATTAAATGCACAACGAGTGAATAAATCACCCAAATTTTTGATGCCATTTGAAGATTGTATTCAACAAGGCAAAAAATCTCATATTCCGTTCAAGCTAAATGACTATGTTGCACTATTGAAAAATACGTTGGCGCGACAGACAACGAAAGTTGCAGCCCCCTTTCCAAAGCTGACGAACAGTCTACTCAAACGCCTTGGTATGACATCGCACAACTGGCAACTAGTAACAAATAATTTTGAAACATTATTCTCCGGTCCGGTTGGTTGCCCGGACGCGATGACAGATTTTGCGAAGTTTTGTGGCAGAAGCTGCCGGCCTAATGTGACAAACGCCACAAGATATCTCTCATAAAAAAGGCTTTCTAATGAAAGCCTTCAACAATTAAACCTCTTTATTCACTGCGCTGATACTGTGAGGGCATTTTGCTATTACCAGTGCCGAGTGATAAATACCTATCTCGAAGTTTTGTTTGTCGAGACTCCATTTTAATTGGCAGTCCATTGATGAACACTGACTCAGCAGCTTCGGTTACTTCCAACGGATCGCCCGACCAAATGACAATATCTGCTTGAAGGCCAACCTCAAGGCGACCCACTTCGGTATCAAGCCCAAATATTGACGCTGGTACACGCGTTAAACTTTCTAAGCCAACCTCATGTGGTAAACCATTTGCTACGGCATTACCTGCATGTTGTGCAGCTAGTCGAATGTTGTGTGTGTCCATTCCAATAGCTACGCTGACGCCTGCTTGATGAAGACGTGCGGCGTTGCTTAGGGTAGCGCCCATTTGGTCAAATCCACCTGGCAAGTTGTACTCTGGATCGATAATCACAGGAATATTTGATTGCGCAAGCTCACTTGCAACGCGCCAAGCTTCTACGCCATGAACCAAAACCACTTTCACAGAAGGGTGTCTGTCCTTAAAGGCGATAACTTGGCGGATATCCGCAGCGCGATCAGCTCGCATCAATAACGGTACTTCACCTTGTATAACGCGCTTTAATGCTTTTACATCAGAGCGAGTGTTCAGTCCATACCATGGTTTCTCTGCTGACAAGTCGCCCGACGCATTCGAAGCTTCCTCAAATACTTTATCCAGCATTACCCAAAGTGCAGCTCGTGAACCACCAGTGTGCTCAGCACCTTCGCTACCCACGTCTATTGTCATGAAAGCAGCTGATTTTAAAACGGGTGACTGTCCACTTAACTGGATGATTGCGCCAAGCCCACCAAATAAGTATTTACTGCCATTAATGGCTGTAGCCGCGGATGTCATGCCCTCTAGGCGCGTAATTGCAAGCAGTGAGCTGTCAGGGTTAACAGCGTACTGAACATCTAATGCTGCACCTGTGTTTGAAATTGGCGTCATTTCAATACTTGAATCTACCACGCCTGATGACGATGACACTTCAACTAAACCTAAAGAAGTGAGTGCACCGATAAAGCCTGGCGTAACTACCTTTCCACTAGCATCTATACGTTCGTAACCTTCAGGTACGCTTTCACCACTCTGTACCGACTCAATTCGGCCACCTTTAACAAGAATGGTTCCTTGATCAATAATGCCCTGTGAGCCCATGGTGTGTATCTTTCCACCGACAATGGCGTAGTTATCGGCAAATGTGGATGTCACTATCGACATTGTAGCCAGTAATACCGCTAATTTTCTCATTTAGAATCTCCTTCACCCACTTGGCCTAGCTCGAAATCACTCACTGGCCATGACGACGTATCCGTTAAGGAGTAGGCTAAACCGCCATCAATATATACCTGCTCTACTTTCGTGTAAGTTGAAAATGGATTTCCATTCCACACTACGATGTCAGCTTGTTTACCGGCCTCGAGAGACCCCGTTTTATCAAAAATACCGAGTGACTTCGCTGGATTAGCCGAGAGCCAAATCCAAGCGTCTTCCATAGGAATATCAATACCAGCACGCTTACCATCAGACCACGCTTTGGCCGCTTCTTGATTTAAGCGCTGTATCCCAAGGTCGCTATCAGAATGTACTATGGCACAAGCACCGGCAGCATGAACCGCAGGAATGTTTTCACGAATGCCATCATAAGCTTCCATCTTGAAGCCCCACCAATCTGCCCACATCGCTGAACACACATTGTTTTCTTTCAGCTTGTCAGCAATTTTGTATGCTTCAACCGCGTGATGAAAAGTGCCAATTTGATAGTCGAACTCTTTCATCACATCCATCATCACGGTCATTTCATCCGCTCGATAACAATGCATATGAACGCGAATATCACCTTTCAAAACGCCTGCAAGCGTCTCTAGCTTCAAATCTCTTTTAGGTGGTGTTGCATTTTTACCGGCCTCATAATCACGTTCGTAGGCTTCCCATTTTCGAAGGTAATCTTGAGCATCTGACCATGCTTGACGATAGCCCGCTACGTTACCCATCCTTGTCATTGGCCCACCTTTTTCACCGTAGACGCGTTTCGGGTTCTCACCACAAGCCATTTTCATGCCATAAGGAGCTTGTGGAAACTTCATATCCTGCATAGTACGACTAGGCACATTTTTAAGCACCACCGAGCGGCCACCAAATAAATTAGCCGAGCCTGGTAAAATTTGTAGCGTTGTCACCCCGCCGGCTAAAGCACGTCCAAAACCAGGGTCTTGCGGCCAAACAGAGTGCTCGGCCCAAACCTGTGCAGTAACTGGATTGGTCATTTCATTGCCATCGGAATGGGAACGAGTAGACGGTGACGGATACACGCCTAAGTGACTATGGTTATCGATAATACCTGGTGTTACCCACTTACCAGTGCCGTCGATTATTGTTGTGTTGTTCGCGGTATCGAGTGACTGTCCACTTTTGGCAACAGCTTGAATCTCTCCTTCAGCGAAATAAACACTACCGTTTTCAATTTTGCCGCCAATGCCATCAAAAATGGTTACGTTCGTAATGAGGGTAGGTTCACCTAGGATTGGTTTGTACGTACTTGGATAAGGATCAGGATTTATCGATACTTTAGGTGCTTGTGTGCTATCAACGGTGGCATCTTGGCCACATCCCATCAAACAAAATGATGCGATGCAAGCCATCGATAGTGCCAGCTTCGAAGGTATAATTTTCATGTGTTCCCCAGAGCTATTCTTATTATTTGTGGATACTGGGGGTTATTGATTCAGTTTGCCCCAGTACAAAATAGCCTAGCTAAGGAATGTGCACTTGCCAAGTTGCACTGGGGTAAAGCGTTATATTAATGCGAGGACTGGCGAGCTAGCACATCAACGATATCTTGAGAATTGGTCAAGCGCCTAATATCATTGAATAAAATTTCAGCTTCTGGATACTGTCTTTTTAAATACCCACACCACTGCTTAATTCTGTTCGGATAGTATTTGCCCTTATCCCCGAATATTTCATAACCTGAGTACTGTATCAAAAGCGATGCTAGTTCAGGCCATGGCATGGGGTCCTCACCATTTTTGATACACAGCGCTAAGTTTGGAAGGGCTAACGCACCTCGTCCTATCATTAGATTTTCACAATCAGATTGCTGTTGGCAGCGCTTGGCATCCCCACTACTCCAAATCTCGCCATTAGCAACCAAAGGAATTTGTGTATGCTGTTTAATTTTTGCAATCCAATCCCAATAAGCAGGTGGCTTGTACCCTTCCGTTTTAGTTCTTGCGTGCACCACAAGCTCTGAAGCGCCTGCTTCGGTAATAGCTATAGCGTTATCGATTGCTAAAGACTTATCTTCAAAACCCAGTCGAATTTTCGCAGAAACAGGAATGTGACTAGGAACAGCCTCTCTAACTGCTTTTACAATATCGTATAGCGTTTGTGTTTCTTTAAGCAACACAGCACCGCCTTTGCTTTTGTTAACCGTTTTTGCTGGGCATCCAAAGTTGAGATCTACACCTGGAGAGCCTAGCTCAATAGCGGTTTCTGCATTCTCAGCCAGCCATTGAGGATGTTGGCCAAGCAATTGGACACGCACGGGAACGCCTGCTGGAGTTTTGCCACCATTGTGAAGTTCAGGGCAGAGACGATAGAAGGATTTTTTCGGCAACTTTTGGTCGACTACCCTGACGAATTCTGTAACGCATTGGTCGAAACCGCCCACACGAGTCAACATGTCTCTCATTAAGTGGTCAACAACCCCTTCCATCGGGGCTAGCATTACTTTCATCAGGTAAAGTCTCTTTCAAGCTATATTAAAAAACGGCGCGAGATTTTATCAAAAAGCATTAGAGGTCGCTATGGAATAAACATGGATTGCTAAAGAATTAACTTTGCAAAAAAAGTATGGAAATGGACAGACACTTGATGAGTGAAATATGAGGGCTCAAATGGACAGACACTTATTTAAATAAAGTGTATGTCCACCTTGAGTTTAGAACTTGATATTACTTAATCGAACTTGAGTGTGTGTCCGATTTTTTAAAAAGCCGCTCGAACACAACTTGTTTTTGCGACTCAGTGTAATGTTGCCAGTTCGTAATTTCATCGATTGTGCGCTGACAGCCAATACAAATATCTTGTTCGTCAAGCTTACATAATGCCACGCACGGTGAAGCGAGATTCATAGTGAAATGTTACCTATTTCTTCTTGCGATTGGTGAGAAACACGAGAAGCCGCAATGGCGTTAAGTGTGCTCTCTGACAACTCTTTATTCGACCACAGGCAAACAAAGCAACCAAACTTATCTTCCAAGAATGCGGAAAACTCAGTGTCTGTCCTACATTCGTGACGAATAAGATTTTGTTTGTTGCCGTCGTAAATTACTGCCGAATAGATAAACACAATTGAGCCCCCTTCATTGAAGGCCCAAATATACATCTAGACGTCTAAACGTTCAAGCGTCTATTTAATAAATTCTAATGCTGCGCAAATTGCTGCCACTTGTGCGTCATTGCAGTTCTGAGGTGTAGCGTTGGCACTATCGGGGTAAACCTCTGTAGTAGTAACAAATTCTGCGTCAGTCATTCCACCACATAGAAACAGTGCTTTCTTGTCGTAGCAAATAACCCCATCGCTCACTACATCTGCGCCAATAATTTTCCCATTCTCATCAGGCGGTGCGATATGAGTAACTTGCTTGACCGCGTTAATCACCGACTCTTGAAAGGCTATTTGTGGGTTCGGCGTATTTGCTACAGTGTAAAATCCATCTGGGATATTCCAATTATCATGCGTAGTGCCGTCTCTTGCAGCAAGGGCGGGCCTAAACTCAGAGTTGTCTGTGTCAGTGGTTTCGTGCAGGTCTATGTGAAGTGAAAGCGGTATGTTTAATTCATCTATTAACGTCATCAGTTGCGCCGCTTCAGGCGCTGGCGAGTTTTCAAAAAATGAACGATTCGGATCTAGCGCAAGAGGATTCCAGCGATTTATTGTCTCATATCCCCAAGGGCTTACACATGGCACCACCACAATGTTGCAATCTTTTGAATACTTAGAGAGTTTAGTTGCAATAAATTGAAGCGCTCCCTGGACGCCACTGGTTTCGTAACCATGAACACCGCCTGTTACTAGTGCTGAAGGCTTATTTGGATCAAAACTTGTAGGGAGTACGGCAAACAGCGGGTAACGAACTTCATCGTACGGTAGTGCACCATATTGCTTAAGTGAAAACCCGTCAGGAATAATATTATTTAGCTTATCAAGCACTTCTTCTTTGTAGCTTCGCTGAATACGTTGCTGTGCTTTCCATTGTGCTTTTTCTTCGTCTCCCCACGGCTTACCCGGGGTTCCTATTGGATAATTCTGCATATAACACCTCGTAGTTTGGAAAGTAATAATAACAGTCATTTAATCCATAGTATGTGCTGATAACTCTAAACTCGTATTTTTCAACGCCGTAGGTGTATAGGTGCAATTACACCATTAAGGCGACGAGTGATTTTGAAACACGCAAAGATTTGTTCAACCAACTCGACTTAGAAAGTGACTGTCCACTTTGCGCATTCGTCTAACCTCGTTGCTTTAGAATTTGCGGTGAACTTTACCAGCAACAGAGAATAAGTGTGTGTCCACTTTTGATTCAAATAAAAAGTGACTGTCCACTTTCATCATACTTTTAAAGCGCTTTGGTTTGGTGACTTGAAGAAACGCGATTTGAGAGAGGTAAAAACAAAAAAACCAGCAGTATGGCTGGTTTTTTCGATATGGCGTCCCCTAGGGGATTCGAACCCCTGTTACCGCCGTGAAAGGGCGGTGTCCTAGGCCTCTAGACGAAGGGGACAGAAATTTTGCTAGTGAAGCAA